>CAYSVE010000197.1:0-9113 GCA_964434365.1 uncultured Anaerolineaceae bacterium
CGGTCATCGAGCCGGAGCTACTGCCAGAAAAAAGTGCGAACTACCTGCTCGGCGTACTGCCCATCGGCAACCCGGAGAGCGGTGAGTGGTATCACGCCGGGCTGGCCTATGTCGATATTTCCACAGGAGAGTTCGCCGCAACGCAATTCAGCGGTGAGCAGGTCGGCGTGTTGGTGCTCGAAGAACTGGCACGCCTTGCGCCACGCGAGGTGATTGTGCCGAATGTGTGGGCGGAGCGCGGTATGACATTACCGGAGGGCATCCACCTATCGCCGATTGCAGAGTGGCGTTTCGAGGGCGGCACGGCCCCCCAGGAGCTACACAACCTGTTCAATGTGACGACGCTCGACGGTTACGGCCTCGGTGACAAGCCGTACGCAGCCTGCGCGGCGGGGGCCGTCGTAGGCTACCTCCGCGAGACGCAAATGACCAGCCTCGCCCAGCTAACGGCCGTACGGGCCTACTCCACCGAGAGCTTTATGGTGCTGGACCCCTTCACCCGCCGAAACCTCGAACTTACCGAGACGATTCGTGGGCGCACCGCGCGTGGCAGTCTGCTCGGTGTGCTCGACCGTACCGTCACATCGATGGGTGCCCGCCTGCTGCGCCAGTGGATAAGCCAACCGCTTTTAGACCTCAAACGGCTGAATGCGCGCCTCGATGCTGTGCAGGCCCTCGCGGAAAACGCCGCCCTCCGCGCCGAACTCGACGATACGCTGAAATCGGTTAGTGACCTAGAGCGCCTCACCAACCGGCTGACGGTCGGACGCGCTGGGCCCCGCGACCTACTCGCCCTGCGCGACAGCCTTGACGCCGTGCCCCACATCACCGAACTCATTGCGAAGATTGCACCGCTTGCGCCGCTCATCAACCGATTGGACCCATGTGACGAAGTCCGCGATCACATCGAACGAGCGGTGGTAGGCGAACCGCCTGCCGTGATGAACACCATCGGCGTAATTCGGCCCGGCTACTCCGCCGAACTCGACGACATCATGGCACGGAGTAAAGACGCCCGCGATTGGATCACCAATCTGGAGGCGGTCGAACGAGAGGCTACCGGCATCCCTAAGCTGAAGGTCGGCTTCAACAAGGTCTTTGGCTACTACATCGAGGTCAGCAAAGCACAGACCGAACACGTCCCTGAGCACTACATACGCAAGCAAACGCTGGTGAATGCCGAGCGGTACATCACCCCAGAGATGAAGGAGTACGAAACGCTTGTGCTCAACGCGGAGGAGGAAATCCTCGCGGTGGAGCGTTCACTCTTCGAGGCCTTATGCACCGACCTATGCCAGAGCAACACGCGCCTGCTCGAAACAGCCCGAGCGCTTGCGTTCATCGATGTGCTGCTTTCGATGGCGGAAGTTGCGGTGCGCGAGGGCTTTTCTCGCCCTGTCCTTACGGACGATGACGTGATGGCTATCCACAGCGGGCGGCACCCAGTCGTGGAAAAACTCCTCAAGGACGGCACGCGCTATGTCCCCAACGATACGCACTTCGATGCCGACTCGCGCATTCACCTCATCACCGGGCCGAACATGTCTGGCAAGTCGACGTACATTCGGCAGGTCGCCATCATCACGCTGATGGCCCAGATCGGCAGCTTCGTCCCGGCAGATGAAGCAACCATCGGCCTCGTCGACCGCATTTTCACGCGCATCGGCGCACAGGACGAAATCCACGCCGGGCAGAGCACGTTCATGGTGGAGATGGTGGAAACGGCGCGGCTCCTCAGTGGTAGTACACGACGCAGCCTGCTCATCCTCGATGAAGTGGGACGCGGCACCTCGACATACGATGGGCTAGCGATTGCGCGCTCGGTTGTGGAATACATCCACAACAACCCACGCCTGAACTGCCGCACGCTGTTCGCGACGCACTATCACGAACTCACCGAACTGCCGTACATCCTCCCGAGGACGCGCAACTACAACGTCGCCGTGGCGGAGCAGGGCGAGGAAATCGCGTTTTTGCATCGTGTGGTGCCCGGCGGTGCCGATCAAAGTTATGGGGTGCATGTGGCGCAAATCGCGGGGATGCCACGGCCTGTTGTCGAGCGTGCGCGCGAATTGTTGGCTCAGTTGGAAGAAGGGGGGAGCGACTTCAAGCTACCCGGCGCTACAAACGGGGCCAGCGAACCGGCTCAGTTGAGCTTCTTCGAGCCACCGAAGCCCAACCCGGCGTTGGCCGCGCTTAAGTCCATAGAGGTCGATAACCTCAGCCCGTTGGAGGCTTTGACGAAGCTCTACGAACTCAAGCGAATGGCCGAAGCCGACGACGATTAATCGCCGGTAGCGGGGGCCGCCCCGCCAATCGGAGAGGCTGCCTCCGGGTTGGCCTCGGGGATTCGGGCATCTTCCTCGTCGATAACCCCTTCGGATAGCAGCACCCGCTTGAAGGCTGTGATGGCAACTTCGATCATGTGTAGGTCTGGCTCGCGGGTGGTGAGGTGTTGCAGCGCAAGGTTCGGCTTGATGAGCGCACCGATAATCGGGTGGTCGGCGTTTTTGGCCGTGAAGCGCAGCAACTCGTAGGCGATGCCCGCAATGACCGGAATGAAGGCGATACGCGTTAACGGGATAACCCACCACGCACGGCCCGTCAGCAGGTCGACAACGGAGAAAAACAAAATGCTGACGATGACCACATTCAGCAAAAAGGCTGTGCCGCAACGTGGATGCTCGATGGAGTGGTTCTGCACGACGTCTGGTATGAGGTCATCCCCGGCTTCGTAAGCGTTGATCGTCTTGTGCTCGGCACCATGATACCCGAACAGCCGCGCGACATCGGGCATACGCCCAATTGCCCAGATGTACGCAATGAGTAAGATGAGGCGCACTACGCCCTCCGCCAGGTTTGCGACAAGCGCGTTGAGGGTCGCGCCAGCTTCGGCGGTTGCCTCCGCCCCACCGAGGCCGATCAAATTAACGAACCCGCCAGCCGCCGCCGTCGGCAGCAACATGAACAACCCCAGCCCAATGAGCATAGAAACCGTAATCGTTGCCCAGCCGAGCGGCCCATCGAAGCTCGGCGTTTCCTCTTCCTCACCCTCATCGAGGGCGACATCGGCGGCCCACATCAGCGCCCGTGTGCCGAGGCCGAGGGCATCCCACAGCAGCACGAGGCCCCGCAGGAACGGGGTTTTTGCGATGCGTCCACGGTACAGGGCGGTATTCAGGTCGGTTTCGTGGATGACGATTTGCCCACGCGGGTTGCGGACGGCCACTGCGGCTTTGTGCGCGCCACGCATCAACACACCCTCGATGACGGCCTGCCCGCCATATGAGAATTGCTTCGGTGCCTCCGACTCACTCATCGGATAACCTCTCCATTGTCGATTAACGTGCCGGGCATTGTACCGTCTAACACTTGCACGGTGATAGGGGCTTTGTCGGCGATGACAACCACCGGTTCGCCGCCTACCGGGCAGGGCAGCGCGGGGTCATCGCCGTTGCAAAGCGCGCCCGGCAACGTGTATTCTTCAGCGGCAATCTCGATTGTCACATCCTCCCCAGTGCGTGACCACGCCACCACCACCTGTGCGGTGGGCTGTTGCATCAACACGACGTCCACATCGTCGTTACGGACAAGTTCGGCGCTTTCGACGTTCGCGAACTGCGTCGTCACTGTTCGCCACGCATCGAATGCCGGGCGACGCGTTTGGTCTGGGCGTAGCAAGCCGAAGGTTTCGCCGCCGGGGGGCAAGTCCTGGTCGAAAAACTTGTAGACTGCGATCCGCTCGGCACCTGCGGCCATGCTGAGCGCCGCTGCCTGCACCACAAATGCGGATTGCTGCTCTAATGTATATTGGAAAACGGGCCGCTCCACGGGCCATTCAGGGTCTTGTGTTGGGGGGGCGTTGGTCTCGTTAAGCCAGATAGCCTTGTCACCCAACTGGTAGCTTTCGAGCAGGTCGCGCGTCTCGGTGATGATGTCGTAAACCGAATCGGTACGGAAGTAAATGTGCAGGCTGACGGCATCGAAGTAGTAGCCGTTTTGCACGGCTTCCTCATCTTCGCTGATGCGCTCCAGCAGGCGGTCGAGGTAGAGCCTACGCCCCGCGTTCACATCGTGCCAATAAGTTGTACCGGCGATGTGAATCTCGGCGGCGGGATTACCCTGCTTCGCAGCGAGGTAGGCTACCCGCAGCATTTGGAAGTAGTCATCGAGGTCGCCCTCGAACTCGAAACCGTACGTGTCTGAGGTGATGTCCGGCTCGTTCCAAATAATGAAGCGGTTAACGCCTCGGCTGGCGTAGTAGCGAGCGCTCTGGCGTACAAAGTTCGCCCAATGGTTGTCGGGGTCATCGACCGGTAGATGCAAACCCGTCGGCACACCAGCGCCAGGTATGCCAGTCGTGGCCCAGGCGGGCGTGTGCTTCAGCAGACCAACGACCTCTCGCCCACATTGGTTCGCGGCCTTCAACCAACGATCATCGACGTTGAGGGTGTGCCAATCGGTGGGGCCGGTGGGTTGGTGCTGCTCCCAGTTGAAGATGATGCGCTCCCAGCCCACACCGAGTTCGCATACATCATCGGGCAGCCAAAAGCCCTCGACTATGCCGAAGCGGTTCGTTTGTGCTGACGCCGACGCGCACAGCGACAGGGTGGCCAGCAACAGAATCAGTTTTCGCATGATGTGTTACACCTGTGACGGACGAATATCCTTGAGGTTCATCTGGAGTGTGCGCCGCCCGTTCCACTCGTTGATTTCCAACACGTAGGCCACATCAATGCGCTCTGGCATGTTTTGCGACCACTCGCCGAGACCAAAGCCGATACAATCGATGGGCGGCTGCCCTGCCCGTGCGACCTTGAGCTTGAGGTGGCGGTCGTCGCGACCTACGAGCCGCCAATCGCTCACGAATACGTTTCGCGACACGAGCAGCGGCGTCGGGTTGTCATGGCCGGTCGGCTCCAATTGGCGGAGTTCTTCCAGCAGATCTTCGTTTAGCTGATGCACATCCACCTGCGCGTCGATTTCTAGCGTGGGTTGCAGTTCCTCGCCGTCGAGGGTGCGCTTGGCCATCTCGAAGAGTTGCTCGCGGAGCGCGGGCACATTGCGGTTCAACACCGTGAAGCCCGCCGCCTGCGCATGGCCACCGTGGCGCACGAGCAAATCGGCACATTCGTCGAGCGCTTGCGTGATGTTGAACTGCGGAATGCTTCGGCAAGAGGCATTGCTCTCTTCGTCGCCCTCACGAAGCACCACTGCTGGCCGGTAAAATTCCTCGGTTAGCCGCCCCGCGACCAAACCCACAATCCCATGCTGGAAGTTCGGGTTGCTGGCGAATATCAGCCAGGCATCGTGCTCCAACTGCTCACGGACCATCTCCTGTGCATCGCGCGTGAGGTCTTGCCGCTGCTCGTTGAGCTTTTGCAGCTTGAGCGCGAGTTCACGAGCCTCACGCGCATCGTCTGTGATGAGCAGTTTGTAGGCCGTCATCGCACTTTCGAGGCGACCTGCCGCGTTGATGCGTGGCCCCAGCCCAAAACCGATACCGGTCGAGTCGAGCGTGCCCGGGGCGATATTTGCCACTTCCAGCAGTGCGGCGATGCCTGGACGCTTTGCCTGGTTGATAATCCGCAGGCCGCGCTTCACAAGCATTCGATTCTGTGGCTTGTCCATCGGCGCAAGGTCGGCGACGGTCCCCAGCGCAACGAGGTCCAACAGCGCTTCGACCTCGAAGTGACCGATGCCATTCGCGCGTTCGTTCTTGGTGGAATTCCTTTGGGTGGCTCGTGTCAGCGCATCGGCAAAAATGTACGCGACCCCCACCCCGGCCAGCATCTGCTCGACCGGCGGGCCATCCTGCTTCGGGTTGATGACCGCGTAGGCTTTGGGGATTTCTGGGCCGAGTGAGTGATGATCGGTGATGATGATATCTAGGCCGGCGGCCTTACCTTCTTCGACTTCCATAACGGAGCGAATGCCACAGTCCACCGTAATAACGAGCTTAGCCCCCTTTGTCGCGAGCGCTCGTAACGCATCGCCGTTGAGGCCATAGCCTTCATCCACCCGATGTGGAATGTAGGGTCGCACATTTGCGCCCATCGCAACGAAGGTTTGCATCATCAGCGCGGTAGATGTTGCCCCATCGGCATCGAAGTCGCCATAGATGACGATCAACTCGCCTTTTTTGATCGCCTGCCGCACACGGGTGATCGCTTTGTTCATATCCGTTAGTTGGAAGGGATTGAAGTCCTGGTAGTCTGCGTTGAGGAACGCCAGCGCATTGCCGGGGTCGACGCCCCGGTTATGAAGCACCTGCGCGAGTATGGGGTGCATGTTGCGGTACCGGCGAAGCACCTCGGTCGGTACTTGTGGCGCAATCCGCCAATCCTTCGCCAACATAGACAGGTTCCAAACAAATCTTTAGAATAATTGTTCATTATAACACACCCACAACGGAGGCCGTATGGCAAAAATTGTGTTCATGGGCACCCCAGACTTCGCCGTGCCAACCCTGCAAGCCCTCATCGACCACCACGAGGTCATCGGCGTGGTGACGCAACCGGACCGCCCGGCAGGTCGCAATCGTAAAGTGCGCCAATCGCCGATCAAAGAAGTGGCCGTTGCCAACAATATCCCGGTTTTCCAACCGGAGAAGTTGCGCAAACAAGAGGCCGTCGAGGAACTATCGCAGTGGCAGCCAGACGCATACGTTGTGGCTGCATTTGGGCAGATACTGCCACAGGCGGTGCTCGATATTCCCCCGCACGGCTCGATCAATGTGCACGCATCGTTGTTACCACGATGGCGGGGCGCGGCACCCATCCACGCGGCGATACGCGAGGGTGACGCCCAAACCGGCATCACCATCATGAAGATGGATGCGGGGCTAGACACAGGGCCAATGTTGTCGAAGCGCGCAATCGACATTGCGCCCGATGAGACCGGGGAAACGCTCCACGATAAGCTGGCCGCACTTGGGGGCGACCTGCTCATCGACACGCTACCCGGCTACTTCGACGGGAGCATCACCCCGCAACCGCAAGGCGACGATGAAGCGACCTTCGCACCACAGATAAAAAAGGAAGAGGGGCAAATCGACTGGACGCAACCGGCGGAGCGAATCGAACGTTTGGTGCGGGCCTTTACACCCTGGCCGGGCACATTTACGCACTGGAACGGCACGCTGCTGAAGGTCCACGGCGGTGAGGTTCGCCGGGGCAATGCCGCACCGGGCAGGGTCGTCACCGATGGTGACGGGGCGGCAATCGGCACAGGTGAGGAGCTATACCGCCCAGCACAGTTGCAACTCGCGGGCGGTAAAGCGCTGGCCATCGAAGATTTCATCAACGGCCACCAGGATTTTGTGGGTTCTGCGCTCGGCTAATCAGACTCGATGCTCAGGTTGACATCGGATGGGGTGAAGTAGAGATGCGCCCGGCCTTCGCTCAGCGTGCGCAGCGCGTCATTCTTGCGGAGCACGTTGTAAATCGCAACCTGCTCATCGGTTGTGAGCGCATCGGCTATGGAAGTGAAGAAGCTACGCACGCGTTCCGCCTCGGCTTCACCCTGTGTGAGCGCCTCACTGAGGGTGTGCTCCCGTTGAAGTTCCAGCAAGCGTTCGCGCTTCTCCTCAACTTCGATTTCGCCAGCGATACGGCGTAGCTCGACTTCGTTTTCGCTCTCCTGCTTTTGTAGCCGGTTGATGCGGTCGGTGGTCTCCTGGATGATCTCCTGCAAAATTTGCTGGGTACCGGGGTCTTTACAGGCCACCGACCGCACCTCGACTGCGTGCAGTTGCACACCCCGGTCGTCATAGAAGGGGTCGCTCTCGTCGAGCACGGTGCGCCCGACGATACCGTTGAAATCCGAGAGGAAGTGCTCAAGCGTCACCTTACTGACCGATTGAATAATCATGCTGCGGGCGTGCGAGCACACATCGCCCGGCGTATCGTCCGTCGTCCGAATCATCTTTTCGACATCGACGATTTGCCAGAAGAACGTGATACCGATGATAAGCTCCACGTTGTCCTGCGTGCGTGCTTCGAACTCGTACCACATGAACTTCGGGCGTGAGTCCAATTTGGTGATTTGCAGCTTGCGTTGGTCCTTGTACAACCCGCTAGACCACCGGAACTGCACGACTTCTTCGTAGGGTTGCAAGAAGAACGTGCGGTCATCGTCCTGGCCAGTGCGGAAGATGTAGCGCCCGGCCTCATCGCGGATGACGATCGTATCGTGGTCTTCCAGACGAATGCGGTCGCGCACCTTCATGATGATTTGGTCTTCGTTGGGAATGAACACCTGCGGGTCGGTGATGAGCGTGCGTTCCCCAGTGGAACGACTGCGCACCAACACGGCCGTTTCATCATCGATGTTTACGCCCTCGCGGACATCGGCTGCAAGGGTTTCCGTCGGTCCGAGGTAGAGACTCGCCTCACCTTGCTCGACGCGAATCTCACCTGTGCGGTCATCGACAATGCGCACATACTCGCCTTTTTTGAGTGTAATCGCCTTTCGTTCCTCCACGACTTCCTCCTCGGCGGTGAGGAAGTACAGCTTTGGTCCCTTCTCCGTGCGTATCTCGCCCGTGAGGGTATTGCGCAGCAGCACATAATCGGTGGGGCCAAGCACAAGGCCTTTTCGGCGCTCGGCCCTAAACCAAATCGGCACGAAGTGCACCCCCGGTCCATTGACAACCCATCGACGGGTGAAGCTTGTTACGAGCAGTTGGTCGTCTTCCTGTAGGAAGCGATACATGGCAGTTCATACTCCTGACCTTTTTTTCAGTGTAGGAGCAGAAAGCACCGCGAGACAACCAGCTTGTACGAACGTATAGTCGATTTTGAGAGGCTATTGAGGCACTTGATGGAGATGCGGGACGAGGTCTTGAGCGCGTTCGATCTGCGTTGCACAGTCGAGCAGCAGGTAACATCCTGCTTCGGGTGGGTTTGCATGAGCGTGCGTCGCCAAACGGAGATGTTGGTCATCTACAATTTTGTAGCCACCCTCGACACTGATGTGCCCGGCTACCAAACAAAACTGATCGAAAGATGCCAGATCAGAGACAGTGTCCAGAAAGTCATCGAGCACGCGGCGATAATATCGTATACCGTAACCCACCTCATAGCGAGCGAACAGAGCTTCGCTCAGCAAGT
>CAYSVE010000198.1:0-9092 GCA_964434365.1 uncultured Anaerolineaceae bacterium
CGCCGATGAATACGCCGAACGTACCGGTGGCAAGCCACCCCGCCCCGGCACCCTCGAGCTGCTCGGTCTCTTCGCGGCGATTCTCGCAGCCGTGCGCCAAATCACCGAACTCGGCAAGCCCCCGAAGAAATAACCATGTGCGGACGATTCACACTCGCGGTAGAGAAAATTATCGTGCAGCAGGCACTCGGCCTGGAAACCACGCCCGCCGACCTGCCGCCGCGCTACAACATCGCGCCTTCGCAGCCCGTCGGCGTTGTCACCAACGACGACCCCACGGCGCTCAACTTCTACAAGTGGGGGTTGGTGCCCTTCTGGGCGAAAGACCCGGCCATCGGCAACAAGCTCATCAATGCCCGCTCGGAAACCGCCCACGAGAAGCCCTCCTTCCGCGAGGCGCTCAAGCAGCGACGCTGCCTCATTCCCGCAAGCGGATTCTACGAGTGGCAGGCTCGTGGCAAACACAAGCAGCCGATGTACATTCACCTGAAGGACCAGCCGATTTTCGCGTTTGCCGGCTTATGGGAAACCTGGAAAAAAGGCGCGGAAGACATCTACTCCTGTGTTATCCTCACCACCGAGGCCAACGACGCCATCGCCGACCTGCACCACCGGATGCCCGTTATCCTTCATCGCGATGACTATGATGCGTGGCTACACAACAACGACACAGACGCCATACAGGCGTTGATGAAGCCCTACGAGCCAGAGCCGTTCGCATATTACCCGGTGAGCACAGCCGTCAACAAACCGGAGAACGACTCCCCAGCGAATATTCGCCGCATCGACGACGACAGCGGCAACGCGCAACAACTCACGTTCCTATAGCGCGTCGTCCTCGAAATCCTCATCGTCGTCGAAGTCGTCCTCATCCTCGAAGTCTTCGAACTGTGGCTTCACACGCTGGAAGGGCTGTAAGCGCCGGTCCCGGGCTGTAGGGAGGCTCTCCGGCGCGGGGAGTTCGGCGCGCGGCTTCGGCGTGTCGAGGGCCGAAGCCGCAGACGGCTCATCGTCCTCGTCCACATCGATGAGTTCCGCCTCGATCACATCCTCGTCGGCTTCGGCAGTTGTGTCGGTAGCGGGGTCGCCGTCCGCTACAGTCACGACCTCTTCACCATCATCTTCGAGCACCAACGTATCGAACATTTCACTGTCGCCCGGCGGGTCGCTCTCTTCCAATGTGTCGAAGTCCTCTTCCACGACCTCGGCGTCTTTACTTGTGGGCGCTTTTGGCAGCGCAAGCGGCGCGTCGGCTATCGGGGTGTCGAGGTCCATGCTGAGTTGCATCTGCCGCGATGCCGCCGCGCGTTCTTCCTCCTCGCGGTCGAGCTTCGTCTCCATCTCCTTGCGCCGCTCGATCATTTCGAGCATCGGATCGCGGCCACTAAATGCCGACACGAACACCTTGCGCATTTTGCCGCCCGGCTCCGGCGGGCCGATGGCGCCGAGTTCGTACAGCAGGTCCATGAGGCGTGCCGCGCGTGGATAACCGATGTTGAGTTCCTTTTGCAGCAACGATGCCGCCGCCGACCGCGCATTGATCACCGCGTTGAGTGCCTCTTCGAGCAGGTCGTCGGTTTCGCTGAGCAGTTCCAGCTTGCTTAGCGACTTCTCCCACGGCCCACGCGTATTCACGTCGAACTTGCCCTCGTTGACCTTCTCCTTGTACCACTTATCCCAGTGACGCACGACGGCACGCACCTCTTCGTCGTTGACGAAGCAGCCCTGCACACGCTTCGGCCCGGCAGCGTCGTTGCTGAGGAAGAGCATGTCGCCCTTGCCAAGCAACGTCTCGGCACCTACCGCGTCGAGGATCACGCGCGAGTCGACACCGGAGGCGACCGCAAACGAAATACGGCCTGGGAAGTTCGCCTTGATAAGGCCCGTAATCACGTCCACCGACGGGCGTTGCGTCGCCACGACGAGGTGCATACCCACCGCGCGCGCCATCTGCGCGAGGCGCGTGATGTGGTGCTCGGTCTCGTCCGGGTTGCTCATCATCAGGTCACCTACTTCGTCGATCATGATGACGAGGTAAGGCATCTTGTCTTTCTTGGTGACCTTGTCGTTGTAGGTGGGGAGGTTGCGCGCGCTGTGCTTCTCTAGCAGCTTGTAGCGACGGTCCATCTCTTTCGTGCACCAGCGCAACACCCCGAGGATTCGCTCGTTGTCCGTCTCTACTGGCCCGAGTAGATGCGGCAACCCATTGAAGCGCGCAAGTTCCACCATCTTTGGGTCTAGCATGATGAGGCGCACGTCTTCGGGCATGTTCTGTAACACGATAGCCATCGTGAGCGCTGCGATGAACACCGACTTGCCCGAACCCGTGGTACCGGCAACCAACAGGTGCGGCATAGCAGCGAGGTCGATGCCGAAAGGGTCACCGGCGACATCGCGGCCCAACGGCACAAACAGCGGCGAGCCGTTCTTCTTCATGGCCTCGTAGTACAGCTTGCTCTCGAACACCGAGCGCAGCGCAACGACACTCGGGTTCTTGTTCGGTACTTCGACACCAACATAGTTGGTGCCCGGCACCGGGGCCTCGATGCGCAAGCGCTTCGCCGACAGCGCCAGCGCGAGGTCGTTTGTGTACGATGCGATTTTGCTGATGCGCGTGCGCACGGTCTTCTCGTTGGTTTGGTCGGTGTGGAAGGGCTGCACCGCGTACTGCGTCACTGCCGGGCCGATACGCACGTTGATCACGTCGATGTCGATGTCGAACTCCAGCAGCGTGTTTTCGATGAGGACCACATTGGTGTTGATCTCATCTTCATCGGGCCGGTTCAGTGGTATATCGCGCAGCAATTCGAGGTCCGGTAAATCTTGTTTGCGGCGCCCGACCTTCTTCGGTTCGTCCATCGCGCCCACATCGAAGTAGCGCTTGATGCGGCCATCGGGGCGTTTGGCGTACTTTTTATCGTCCTTCTTAATTGCCTTTACCTGCTCTTCTTGCAGGTTGTCGTCCGTCGCCTCGACGATGTCGCCGACGATGTTGAAGCTTTCACCCTCCTGCGCCCCGGCAAACAGCGGATGCTCTTCGAAATCTTCGACGGTGTCGTCTTCCAGTTGCTCTGGCGAGAGGGCCGCGCCAGGCCTCAGCCGTGGCGGGAGGTTGGCCCAATCGGGCCGAATACGGAGAATCGGCGTGCGCACACTCAGGCCGCTAAGGCTCGCAGCGGCTTTGCGCGCGGCGGCATCGCGCATCATGCGCTCGTGCCGACGGCGCTTGCGCCCTGCGATGGGGCCTTCGGCAAGCCGCTTGGAGAGGCCATCCAGGGCGTCGGCGCTGGCGACTAACCACCGCTGGAATTGCGTCCGCTTGATGCCGATCACGAATCCCATGCTTAGCACGAGGGTGGTGCTGTACAAAATCGTCACCGTGAACGAGCCGATAAGCTGGCTCACGGGGCCACTCAGTGCCCACCCGAATAAGCCACCGCCGCGCCCGGCGCGCGCCAGGGCGCGCATTTCCTGCTCGCCAGCGTTGAAGATATGCAGCAGCGCCAGCGTACACAAAAATGCGACTTCCAGCGCAACCATGCGCCGCGTGGGCATTTCGATGATGAAACCGGTATTCGCCAGCACGATGAGGATGCCCATCGCCAGGATGCCGCCAGAGATGATGAGGCTCCCGTAGCCGAACAGGAACGACATCGCGCTGGCCCACGCGCGCGGGATGCTGCCATCGCCAGCAACATTAAAGATAGATAAGAATGACAGGATGCCAAATATGATAAGCACAATCGCGAAAATCTCGTCGAACCACTCTGGCATGCGGTCCACGAGGTCGTCCCAGATTTCCGGGTCGATGGTGTACTTGTCTTCTAGCTCCGTCCTGGCCTGCTGGCGGGCACTCTTGATGTCGGACTCTTGATCGGTCACGGCGCGTTTTGCCTCCAAAGCACATCAACAGTATAGTACATCGCTGGCTGCATGGAGAGACAAAAACACGAGCCGCAGGGTGTCTGCGGCCCGTGGGGTGTTGGTATGTGGATTTATGCCTGGTTGATGGAGCGCAAGCTAAGGCCCAGGCGGCGCGCGTGGCGGTCGATGCTAAGGATACGCGCTTTCACATCCTGGCCTTCTTCCACCACATTTCGTGGATGCAAGAAGTGCCCCTCGGCCAGTTCACTCACGTGGATGAGGCCCTCCAGGCCCTCTTCGATGCAGGCAAATGCACCGAAATCGACCACATTCGTGACTTTCCCGATAACGATTTCACCGATGCGATAGCGATGCTCTACGGTTTCCCACGGGTCAGGGTGGAGCCGCTTCAGGCTGAGCGCAACGCGCCCCGCACCCTCGTTAACTTCGAGGACGTACACGCGTACTTGCTCGCCACGGTGCAGCATATCAGCAGGGTGTGCGACGCGTCCCCAGCTTAATTCGCTGATGTGAATGAGGCCCTCTAGCCCGCCGAGGTCCACAAAGGCACCGAAGTCGGTAATGTTGGTGACATCACCCGTCACGACGGACCCGGCCTCCAACCGCTCCAGGATATTGGCGCGCTCGCCAGGCGCTACCCTTGCCGCGCGCTCGGAGAGCACCAGCCGATTCTGGTCGCGGTTGAGTTCGATCACGCGCAGGATGAGTGTTTCGCCGATGCGCTCGACCAACCGGTTGCGACGTATGTTGCCGTTCCCGTTCGGTTTGAAGTCCATCAATTGGCTGGCTGGGACGAAACCCCGAATATTGCGCCATGCGACCAACAACCCCCCCCGGTTGTAGCCCACGACCACAAGTTCGACCGTTAAATCGTCGTTCATGATGTCTTCGATGGTGTCCCAGTCGGCAACCACTTCTTCGCTGTAGCCGTTATTTGGTTTGACCGAAGTCGGGGCCGGGGCATCGTCGGTTGGGTACTCCCGTTGACGTTGGACCGGCTCGGCATATTCGCCTTCGTTTAACAGGGCAGACCAATACCCCTCATCTAGCGGTGGTGGCGGCGACTTGTCTTGTCTTCGTGGGTTCGTCGTCATTTTTTCATCCCTCTAATTCTCAGAAAAATTGTGATCGTCGTACGGCAACGTTAAACAGCAACATCACTTTGCCTTCCGTGGAAAGTCTGTGGTGCGGCGGTGATGTCGCTTACCCCTAGGCACAGCATAAGGCACAGGTTGGCAAATTGCAACCAAAGTTGCGGGGGCTCATGCTGGATTTAGCGATGCTCAATGGTTTATGAGCACAAGATTAGTTTATTGATTTTGCGTAATTTCCTGTGCTTTTAATGCAGTAGGTTTAACGGTGTTGCCGAGCTTTTCCTGCTCCATCGCTGCGATGCTATCGGCCACAGCCTGTATCGCGACCTTCTGCTTGCGGTACAGGTCGCTTTCGCTAACAGCGAGCCGCCGCGCGACATCGCGTACTTTCATGCGGTCGATAAAGCGCAACTTGAGGATGTTGTACAGCATCCACTCCGGGTCGCTGGCCTTTGGCTCACCTTCGGGGCGTTGCCCATCGATGGCATCTTGCAAGACGGCGCGCATCGCATGGGCGGGGTTGCCGCCGTTTTCCTCAAGGCTAGCCCGTACCGCCGAAAGCTCCAACAAGCGGCTGCTGGTGAGGCCCGGCCCACCCCAATAGTGACGCAAGGCCGCCCGCACCAGTTCGAAAAGCTGCTCGCCAGTGGGGCCGCTTGGCTGTGCGATGCGTGGTTGGTCGCGCCCCGGTGCGAATTCGAGTTCGGCGGCGCTGGCCCGCGTGATGCTGATTTGCGGCAGCAGGCCCTCCAACGCCGCATAGATTTCGCCCTGGAGGGCGATGTCGTCGAGGGTTTGCGAGGCGCTCAGCAGGTATCGCTCGAACACGACAACGTCTTCCTCGGTGAGGTCCACTTTGAGAGAGCGCGCTTGCACCCCCAACGCGCCGATAAGTCGCGGCTTGCCGTCGTTGCCCGCCAGCCGATGACTCCGCAACGGAGCAACCCAATACGAATGCCAGGGTTCCACAGGCCCCTCACGCCTATCGTCTATGCGGTTGAGCGTCGCAAGCAGCGGGTTCTCTGCGTTTTCCAGCAGGTCCTGGGTGGGTCGGCTGGGGCCGGTGTAAGCGATGATCTCCGGCTTGTTGGCGTTGAACACCACCAGGAACGCGGTATTCACCTGGAAGTAGTCCACCACGGCACGCACCACCGCATCGGAAAGCTGAATGAGGTCGCCACGCGAGAGCAAGCGCGTCGTGAGCGTTTGCAGCAGCGTCCACTGCTCGTCGTCCTCATCGCGGTAGATGAGGTTTCGCTCTAACCTGGGTTGCGCGAAGGCAATCGTCCATTGCCACAACAATACGACCGCGACCACGGCGAAGGGCATGAACTGGTCGCCACGAATGCCGATGATGCGCGTCGCGGGCACGGTGAACTGAATCACGACGAGTGCGAGCAGGCCGGTCGCCGGGCCACGCAGGAAGAAGTTGAGCAGTTCGGCCTTCACCACCCGGTCGGGGATGCGCGAGCCGAAGAACGACAGCGGATACGACAGGAACACCAGCATCAGTATGACGACGAGGTTCGCGATGTTGACGAGTATCAACGATTGAAGCGTAAATTCGTCGCCGGGGCCGAGCAGCACCGAAAACGGAAACACACCGATGGCGGGCGTAATGAGCGCGAGTTGCAGGTAGCCCATCCGTCGCCGGGTGGAGCGTGTGAGGCAACGTAACCGCGCCCGGTTAACGTTCCACAGGGCCAGTGCGTTTACCGATAGGAAGTATAGAACATACACCGGGAACAGCGGCCCCGCGCGCAGGCTCACGGCGCGGTCTATCGTGACGGGGTTGACGAGCAGGTTGGTGAACGCCACCAGCAGAAATAATATGAGGCTTACCCCATATAAAATGCGCACCGCGCGCCGCCTGCGCCCGCGCGAGGGCAGGCCGGTCGTCGCGAGGAGAGCATCGGATAGATGAAACAGAGCAGATGGGATGAACGCGATGCCGAGCCACTGAAAGCGCAACAGCGCACTGTACGTGCTCACGCCCGGTTCCAGCGAGATGAGCACGTCGGCGATGTAGGCAACGGTGACGCAGGCCAGCGCCGCGCCGGAGGTCCGCGCGACGCGATTGCGCAGGTTGCGCGAAAGGTTGTACAGCAGCATCGACGCCGCGATGACGACGATGGCCGCCGTGAGCACTTCGTTGATGAGGCTAAATGCTGAGGTGATCATCGCAGTGGTTGGGTAAAGAAGACGGCAATGTCTCGATTCGCAAAGTACTGATCGTTATACCCGCTGAACGTCATGCCTGCGCGCTGATACAGGGCAATCGCCGGGTAATTTTTGGTCTGGGTTTCGGCCACAAGCCGCGTGAATTCGCGCTCCTGTGCCCATCGGCGGGCCACGCGCAACAACCGTGTGCCGATCCCATGCCGCCGCAGCGGCGCGTTCACCACGAGGTCCGTCACCTGTGCCAGGCCATGGGCCGGGTTGCAAAACAAGGTGAGGTAGCCCAGTGTTTGGTTCGTCTCACGCTCGCTCGCCACGAAAAAACCGTGCTCCGGCGCAAGGGTTAGCCGCAGGCGGGGTTCGCTCGATGGATACTCGACCGTCATCTTACGCGGAAGGCGGTCCTTTCGCAAGCTCACGCGCCAATCGCCCGGCTCGCCGTGGATATTTACCTGCCACACGTAGTCGGTTTCGTAGGTGTGGTCCAATGCCAAGCAGGCGGGGATGTCCTCGGCCAGCCCATCGCGGATGATCAATCGCAGTTTGTCGGTCATGCGTTAGGTGAGGTACGCGTCGCCCAATGTGCCGAAAATCGCCACTTCGACGAGCGGTGCGTCGTCGTCGGCATCGCGCGATTCGAAAACGCGCGGGGCGACTTCCTCGTAGCGGCGCTCATCGACATGGATGCCGAAGGGGCGCGGTCCACTTACGATGATGCGGGCGTTGTATCCCGGCGGTGTGTTGAAAGCGATATTCCCCACAGCAGACTGAATGCGCAAACTGCCGAGCACTTCCTGCGGGCACACGACGCGAATATCCCCCAGGCCGGTGGCGATAATACCGCCCTCGACGATGAGGTGGCTCAAATTCAGCGTCACATTGCCGAGGTTTGTGCTCACGAGCAACTGCCAGGGCAGGTCGCGGGCCAGGCCCATGTCCCAATCGGCGAAGGAAAGCCACGACGTCGCCCCACGGAACAACCGCAGATGCGCGTGCGTGTCCTGCACATCGAGCGCGGGGCGAGCATCGGCGGCGTACTGCCCGGCGATAAGCCGCTCTTCGCGCTGAAGTTCGCGCACCGCAATGTCGATTTCTGCGCTGCTGACTTCCAGCGTGGCACTTTCGACGCTACCGCGCGTGATACCGAACGAGCGCGTGCGCACGTCGGGCAGGAAGTCGCCGCGGAGCAGAACAAGCACACCGACCGCTACCAGCAGCAGCGGCCAGTATGCCACGATATTGACGGTTTCAAGGAGCAGGAAGTTATCCAGCAGCAGCAGCACGCCGACAGCCGTCAGCAGCAGCGGCCACAGGATGGGCCTGCGCGATTCGCCCGCCTGCAACGACCGTTACTCCTCGAAGAGGTAATCGCGCAGGATAACGTGGGCGGAGGATTGGCGCAACCGGTTGAGGGCCTGCGCTTCCAACTGGCGCACACGCTCGCGCGTGACGCCGATGGTCTGCCCAACTTCTTCGAGGGTGTACACCCGGCCATCTTCGAGGCCATAGCGCAACCGCAGAATTTGGGCCTCGCGCGGCGGCAGGCGATCCAGCGCACCACCGAGTTGCTCGTGCAACAGCGTCGAGGCGACCTCGTCCGCCGGGGCAGGGCTGTTCACATCTTCGACGAAGTCGCCGAAGGTGCTGTCGCCATCGTCGTCGATGGGCGTTTCCAGGCTTACCGGGCGGCGCGCGATTTCCAGCAAGTTCTCCACCTTATCCGGGGTGGTCTCCATGCCGACGGCCATCTCATCGATGGTCGGTTCGCGGCCAAGCTCCTGCAACAGCCGAAGCTGCACACGGCGCATCCGGTTGAGCTGGTCGCCCATGTGCACCGGCACGCGAATGGTACGGCCCTGGTCGGCAACGGCGCGGCTTACCGCCTGACGAATCCACCAGGTAGCATAGGTGCTGAACTTGTAGCCACGGCGGTAT
>CAYSVE010000199.1:0-9092 GCA_964434365.1 uncultured Anaerolineaceae bacterium
GACAGCGGCAACGGCACCCGCCGCGCCCGAGCTAATCGTCAGCTTAAGTTCTTGCCCAGCGATGCCCTCGTACACAAAGAATTCAGCAAGTTGGTCCGGGCTAATGGTTCCATCTTCGACCAAACCCGGCACCAACATCTGTTGAGCGGCTGTGGGGTTTACCCCAAAAAACAGCATGCTGCTGAGCGCTAACATGAAGAATGCGCGCATCGTTTTTCGCATCGGCATAGCATCATCCTTCGTCCTGCAATGAAAGTCCTGTGGCAAGTGTAGCCGATAGACGCACCGCGCGCTATGTGGCTAGCCTACTGTTCAGCATCGGCAAAGACATCGGCACTTTGTTCGATAGGTTGTTCGGCGGGCTGCGGTGTGGCCGGTTCCTCGGGCTTCAGTTCAACGAAGTTGGTTGTTCCCTCTACCACGTCGATAATCTTCGACACACGGCGCCCGTCGATTGTGGCGACCAACTCGTAGCGGCCCGTCGGCACATCACCGAACGCAAAGTTCTCATTCCAGATTGGGTCTGGGTTTACGTCGCTGCCATTATTCACGAATACGTAGGTAGTCGTCGTGTCTTCGGTGAGGCCCGTTGCCCAGTTGCGCAAGGTCACCGTAATGTCGTCTTTAAATTCGTCGCGTTCATCGACTACACGCCCAGCGACAACCCCATGATCGACGTAGGGCACCATCCACAGGACCGGGTTCACGGTGGCGCGGTAGCGGTCTTCGCCCAACCGCACCTCGAAGTGCACATGGGGGCCGCTCACACGACCGGTATTGCCCACAAGGCCGATAACATCGCCTGCATTGACGTACTGCCCACGTTCAACCAGCACGGCGGAAAGGTGCGCATACAGTGTATAGAGCGGCTGGCCCCGATAGCCAAAGTCGTGTTCGATGAGGACGACGTTGCCGTAGCTTGGCGAGTTCTGGAAGGCTTCGGTATCTTCGATGCGCAGGCTGCTTGCCGCCGCGATGACCTCGCCACCACCCGCCGCGCGCACCGTCTCGCCGACAGGGTTCGGCATGTCGATGCCGTGATGCACGCGCCACGGGTTTTCGCCCTCGGGGCCGTTGGAGCCGTAAGGATAGTAGAACAGGCCGAAGTTCGTTGCGTTGGAATCCACCGGGCGGATAAACCAGTAGTGATCACGACCCAGCGCATCGCGCGAAAGCGGTGGGATGAGCGGCGGCGGTTGCCACACGCGGGTTACGTCGAGCACAGGCTGTTCGGTAAACGCAACGACATCCCCCAGGACAAGGGGGGTGGGTGTCGTTTGGGGCAGTGTCGCCGTTACCGGGATGCTGAATGGCTCTGGCGTCCGAACGGCACTCACGGTTGCCGGTTCGATTTGAATAATGTTCGCGTCGTCGTCGCCACGATCGAGCGTGGGCGGCACAAATGGCTCCGTCGGTAACGGTACCGTTGGTAAGGGGGTGCTATTGTCGCCAAACCCCTGCCGCAGAATGCGCTGCCATGCGTTTGGGTCGTCGGTTGGCGGTAGCTGCGTGGGCACCGCGACGGATAGTGTCGGCCTTGTCTCCGAATTCGACCACAGGAGCAGGCCGAATCCGCCGATCGCACCGACGAGTACCAGCGCGGTCACAATCCCATTTGCGAATTGGCGCATGGCCTACGATCCCAGGTTTGTCGACTGTGGCAGGGGAACAGGGGTTGCCTGCGGTGCGAAGCCACCCAGTGCGCCTTCGGTATAGAGTTCACGCATGGCATCGTACCACGCGAGGCCACCCGTTTGTGTAAACATCCAGAAGTTCACGCTGTTGAAGTTCGCGCGCCAATCGCGCCCGGCTGCGACACGGGCCCAGCCGTAGTCGGCAGCGAGTTGCGTGAGGTCGATATAGTAGCCGCCCGGCATCTCAGCACGGAGACGTCCGCCCTGGTCATAGGCTTCGACATCACCCTGGTTCCGGCTGGCGAAGTCCCACGGCATCCGACGAAGCGGCTCACCGAGTTGGCCGCTCTGGGCGTCGTCTGCCACGCGAACATACACGCGCCAATAGGTGTTCACGCCGATGTCCTCGCGGACGACCTCGAGCGGTGGCGGGAACCCGACGATGCCGTTGCGATTGATCGAGAAGGCGCGCCCGGTCATGTGCCAGTTGCGGCGCTCCTCGCCCGGTTGCGGCGGACGGTCGATTCGCCAGAAGGCGTCTTCGAGTGTCCCGAGGAAATCGATACCGATTTGTTCGTTTGTTGCCTCACGCAATGCGTTGAACGAGTCGTTGACGCGGTCGCTGAGAACCGGGTTTGGCGCTTCGATGTCGATGAGGGTGTTCAAACGGAAGGGTGGGTCTTCGTCGAAGCGTGCTTCCTGTTCGATGAACAGCGGACCCTGTACGGCTAATTCCAGGCCACCAGTGTTCAACAGGGGAGGAGGTAGCGGTGCCGACGACCACGTTGGGCTGCTCGCGCCGAGTGGTACCGGGATAATTTCAGTCGCAACACCGGCTTCGGTAAATGGTGCGGCGACGAGGTGCGTGCTATCGATGGAGTCAACCACAAAGACGATGCTCGAACCATCCGGGGACCACGCAGGTGTCCGACCTCGCTCCTGTACCACTGCGACGGCTGCCGGGTCGTCGGCGGGTTTAACGAAGATTTTTTCTAACCCCTCGTCGAGCGCGCTGAAGGCGAGTAACTCGCCGTCGGGTGACCATGCCGCGTAATCTTCGTGACGTGCCGGGGTGTTCGTGATGTTCACGACGGCTTCGTCGCGCGGGTCATCCAGCGAGAAGACGTAGAGGTCCTGGTTGCCGTCTCGCCACGAGGTGAAGGCAATGCGCCGTCCATCGGGCGACCACGCGGGCGAGAAATCGGGCGCGGGGTTCGATGTCACGCGTTCGGGTAACTGCGAGCCATCGACTGGAACCACATAAATGTCCAGGTTGCCGCCCTGGTAGCTTTCGTAGGCGATAAACAACCCATCCGGCGACCACACGGGGTGCCCCTGGAAAGATAGATCGTACGTGAGGCGGGTCGTGTCGCCGGTGATAAGGTTGTAGATATACAACTCCCAGTTGCCATCACGTTGCGCCGCGTACGCCAACCGACGCCCATCCGGCGACCATGCCGGGTCGCGCTCATCGGTTTCATCATTTGTGATGCGAATCGGCACCGAGCTACCCACATCAACTGCCCACAGGTCGGTCTGCGCCAACTCGCGGACGCTGTACGCCAGGCTACCCCGCACCTGCAAGATCGATGGAATTGCGGTGGCGGTGGGCACGGGGGTGTTGATGAGCGAGGCGACCGTCGGTGTCGGGGCGTCGGCGGCGAAGCTGACGTTGCTCACGTCGAGTTGCGCGGGCGATGTTGAGGCGTTGGTCTGGGCTGGGCGGTTCGTCGCCCAAATGATGACCCCCAACAATACAAAACCCATCAACACGACCATACCACTGAGTGTTCGGTTTTGGGTGCGAAGTGGGTCTTCTGCGAGGGCGGCTTGCATCTGCACACGGTTCGCGCGCCTTGCCATTTGTCGGTCGGCAGCACGCTGCCGTGCGCCCGGCTTCGGCAGTACACCTGCTCGAATCAACAGCCAGCGCAGCGGGAAGGTGACGATCGCGAGGATGCGCCACAGCAGCAGCAGTATCCAGCGTACGACCGCCCACAAGCGCCGAAGCACGGCCCACAGTAGGCCACTACCCCCTACCACACTGCGACTAAAGCCGGTCGTTGCGACCTGAACACCGTTCACCAGCACATAGCTGGCTTCGGTTATGCTTTTGAATAGAACGACCCCGAGTTTGTCCGTAAGACGGTAAAATCGTAAAAACATAGAAAGTCAGTTACCTAAGAACACCCCTGTTACACTGAATTCTACCCCATTACCGAAACGGTGCTCAATGGCGATGCTGAAAATTGCGATTTGTGTTATAACAGGGGTTACTGAAAGCGAGGTGTTGAGGAAACAAATTCGATGAAGCGTTTAGCCGTTGGGCTTCTCATTACGATGTTGCTAGGGATGACATTCCCCGCTAATGCACAGGAATCGACGCATGTGGTTCAATCGGGCGAGAACCTGTTTCGGATTGCACTGGGGTATGGCCTTACGACCGAGCAATTGGCAGCTGCCAATGGCATCGTCGATGTTAGCCAGATATACGCGGGACAGGAACTCGTTTTGCCCAATGCTGCATTCATCCCCCCCCAGCCGGTTGCCGCTGGTCCTCAAGTGCCTGCTGAAGTCGTAGAAACGCCCGCCGAGCAACCTCTCGATGTGCCCGAACTTATCGTCGAACCCCAATATTACATCGTACAGCGTGGCGATGGCCTACAACGTATTGCTGATCAATTTGGCCTCACCGCCCAGGAACTCATCGAGCTGAATAACATCGCCAATCCGAACCTCATCTTTCCTGGGGAGCAGCTAATTGTCGGTGATCGAGTGGTAAACGTGACCCCTGCCGAAGGTTCACCGGAACCCGTTGTGGGGTCAGCGTTGCCGCTGGCGAGTGGCCTGCAACAGTCGACGCTCCATACCGTACAGGTTGGCGAACACCTCGCGCAAATCGCCCGCACTTACGACGTTCCGTGGACGCTCATCGCGGTTGCGAACGATATCACCGACCCCGATAACATCTTCGCTGGGCAAACGCTCACCATCCCCGGTGGTGCCGAAGTCGCCGAACTCCAGGCGCTGATTATGGCCCCGCCGCAGCCGCACGTGGGGGTAGGTCGCGAAATCGTCGTGGATCTGAGCAACTCTAGCGTGTACGCCTACATCGACGGTGCACTCGTTTATGAGGCACTGGGGTCGACGGGGCTGCCAAGCACACCGACCGTGCAGGGTAGCTTTGCGGTATGGAATAAAACGCGCAGCCAAACCATGAGCGGACCTGGCTATTCACTGCCAAACGTGGAGTGTGTATTGTACTTCTACCAGGGTTATGCGGTGCATGGGGCCTACTGGCATCAAAATTGGGGCCAGCCGATGAGCCACGGGTGCGTGAACCTGCCTAACGAGGATGCACGGTACTTCTACGAGTTTGCCGAGGTCGGCACGCCGGTAACGGTGCAGCTTTAACCAATTGGTGGGCCGTCGCGTATGAGTGACGGCCCAAAAACTGTCTACGTTGCCGAGCCATCCAGGCCGAGTTCGGCAGCATGGTCTTGCATCGCCTTGAGCACCAGCGGCACATGGAACTCCCACAGGTCGACGCCGAGCGTCTCGCAACCCTGCTCGACATCTTCACGCACGACCCCCGCCGCGAACGATTTGTCCTTCCATTTCTTTTTGATGGACTTCACCTTTACGTCGCGAATATCTTTGCTGGGGCGTACCAACGCCGTTGCGGTGATGAGTCCGGTCAGTTCATCGACGGCGAAGAGGGCTTTGTCACGGGTAGTTTTCCGGTCGTCCGCTGCAAGTGGTCCGTGGCTGAGAATCGTGCGGATGTCCTCCTCATCGAGGCCCCGCTCGCGGAGAATGGGCGCGCCGTCCATCGGGTGTTGTTCGAGCGTGGGGTGTACTTCCCAATCGAAATCGTGGAGCAGCCCAACGAGTCCCCAGCTATCGGGGTCTTCGTCGTAGTGTTCGGCGTAAGCCCGCATGGCAAACTCTACCGAGAGCATGTGCTTCCGCAGGCTATCCGACTGAACAAATTCGCATACAATGTCCCACGCTTGTTCGCGTTCCATATGAAATCAACTCCTCAAGTGATCATATTTTGAGATCAAGCCTAGCACACTCTGGTATGCCATTGTGGGGGGAATGGTATGGCTTTGGGTCGGGTCAGTAGCCGTGGCGCACAAGCTGCTCGCGGATGAAGGTATCCCAGACAGGGTGTGTTTCGCCCGGCTTCCAGATTCTGTGCATAGTGGCTCGCGCATCTGCCTCCGCTACCCCCTCTTCGATGATGCGGTACAGGTACGTAAACGCCGAAACACGCATGTTGGCGATACAATGCACGAACCGGTGTGCGTCGGCGTGGGTCTTCATTGTTTGCACGTACTGATCGTAATCTGCGGAGGTGGGGTTCGTCCAGATGACCGGAATGTGGAGGTATTCCAGTCCAAGTGCGCTGACTCGTTTGGCCTCCTGCGGGTCGTAGTTTGTACTTTCCTCGGCAGCAAGGTTGATGACGACGGTGTAGCCAGCCGCTGCGATGGCTGAATATTCATCTTTGGTCGGTTGGCCCGCTGTTGCGTGCATGTCGTCTATTTGCACGAAGTTGTAAATATCTTCGATCGAAGCCAAAGCAGCTTCCCCTTTTGACTGTTATATCGCTTGCGCAATGGCATTATGTACTCGCGAGCGGAAATCGTCGATTGTGGCGTTTTGCCGCCCGTAGTATACACGGTTCGTCAGCAGGCAAACGACGAGAGACTGGTCGGGGTCCACCCACAACGATGTGCCCGTGAAACCGGTGTGCCCGTACGCAGCCCGGCTAAAGTGTGACCCCGCGCTCGTACCCTCATGCGTGTTGAGCATCCAACCCAGGCCACGGCGGACGCCGTCCCGCGCAAACTGCTCGCGAATCGCTTGACGATGCATTTCAGCAGAGAGTGCAAGTTCATCGCGGTTTAGCCACGCCAGCCCGAACCGCGCCACATCATGTGCTGTGCCGAAAAGCCCCGCGTGCCCCGTCACCCCACCCAGGCCATGCGAGTTTTCGTCGTGGACAACACCCCATACGCGTGTGTTTCGCCACAACGTATCGACCTCGGTGGGAGGGATTCGCTCGCGGGGGATGCCCTTATTTAATGGATTGAACATCACATTCTCCAAGCCGAGCGGATCAAGCACGCGCTGTTGAATCGCCTCAGCCAGCGAACTGCTGTTGAGACGCGCCAGCGCTTCGCCAGCCAACATCATGCCGATGTCGCTGTAATGGAAGTTGGTGCCAATCCCGTCGACAAACGAATATTCCACCAGGCGCACCAGGCCTTTCTCCCAGCGCTGGTGTGCCGTCAGGGAGTCTGCTGAGGTGGGTGGTGGGGCAATGTTGAAGACATCGCGCCAAGGGACAAGACCGCCCGTGTGCGTGAGCAAATGCCACAGCGTGACTTCGGCTGGGTCGACCGTCATACCTTGCCGGTCGGTGGGTGTAGGGAGCATGTTTCGAGTGTGTGGGTCTTGCCCACCGTCGACCGTGCGTGGGGAGATATTGGCGAATTCTGGAACGATCTCCACCAGAGGTGTCGTGAGCGGTAAATCCTGTTCATCGAGGCAACTGAGCAACGCCGTTGTCGTTAACAACTTGGTGACCGATGCCAGATCGAACAACGTGTCTGCTGAGGTGGGGTGCTGTTCAGTTTTTGGGTTTATGAAACCCCACCCCCGACCGATGAGTCGCTTGCCGTTACGGTACACCACCAGCGAAATCGCGGGTGCGACCGTGTTGAGCGCTGGCTGCACCAGGGAATCAAGTTGTTCGGTGATCATGGGGCTATTTCCCTCCCGTCATACGCATGGTGACGTTACCGCAGCGTGCGCTTCTCGTCCAAATTTCGCGCCAAAGCAAAATCGTAGCCAAAGCGTCAGTGAGCATTAGTCGTTTTTTATATTCTGCGCATGGGGCGTGTGGTACGATGCTCCCTATGAAAAACATAACGAAAACAATCACAGTACTTCTGGGCTTGCTGCTGACGGGGTGTGGTCCCCTCACACCGAATTTAGTTTACCTCACTCCAACCCCGTCGACCTTGCCCGAAGCACAATCACAATCCGTCGAAGCGAGTGCGGTGCTAGTTCAGCGTCCAAGGCCAGGGCCGACGGCGACGTTCCTGGGGCCGGTCGTCGGTGACGACTACACCCCCCCACCGACGGCCACACCGAGGGCCACAACCACCCCCCCACCGACGGCGGTACCAACCGACGGCCCGAGCGCGGTGCCCACCGAACGGCCATCACCGACCGGGACACGTATGCCCACCTTCGATTTATCGGATGTCGGTATACAGGCTGTGGAATTCGTTTCGTTGGACGAGTGGAACCGAACGGTTCAACGGGTGGACGAAGACCTGCAAATGGGGTGGATCAAAATACAGGTGTCCTGGAAGGATATTCAGCCTAACGGCTCTGGTGAGATCAGCGAGGCATTCCGTCGCCTCGAAATCTATGTAGAGCAGGCGGGGCAGGTCAAAGGGCTAAACGTGCTCATCAGTGTGGCGAAGGCACCGGCATGGTCTCGCAGCAACCCCACCGAGGATGGCCCGCCCGATGACCCACAGGAGTTGGCGAACTTCATTTCGTTGATGTTGCAGGAATTCGGGAACGGGGTCGCGGCGGTGGAAGTATGGAACGAGCCGAACCTCGCGCGCGAGTGGGGTGGGCGCACCATCAGTGGTAACGACTATATGCGCTACTTCGGCCCGGCTTACAACGCTGTACGGGCCTACTCGCCGACGATGCCAGTCATCACGGCTGGCTTAGCCCCAACGGGTGATAGCCCGTTTTCGGTGGATGACCGTACCTACCTGCAACAGATGTACAACGCCGGGCTGGCGAACTACACCGACATCGGCCTGGGTGTGCACCCCTATGGGTGGGGTAATCCTCCAGACTCGCGTTGTTGCGACCTCTCGGAAGAACGTGGTTGGGACGATCGGCCGCAGTTCTTTTTCATGGATACGATTCAGGATTACCGTGACATTATGGTCAGCCGGGGCCACGGCAACGTGCAGATGTGGCTGACAGAGTTCGGCTGGTCGACCTGGGAAGGTCTACCCGGTGATCCTGCCGAGTTGTGGGTGACTTACAACAGCAAGTGGGACCAGGCCAATTACACGATGCGCGCGCTGCAAATTGGCTTCAATACAGACTACATCGGGCCGATGTTCCTGTGGAACCTAGACTTCGCGCAGCCCATACTCATCGAACAACGCGATGAGCGCATCGGCTATAGTATTGTGTTGCCGGAGGGGAATCCGCAGGAGCGACCGCTGTACTGGATGCTCTACGATGCTGTGCGGCCAGAGCGCGACCTGGAAGGCTTCGATTAGCCCACACAACCGAAAAGGACCGGGCAGCGCGCCCGGTCCAGCGAAATAAGTTCGCGACCGAAGCGCCTTACACGCCGCCACCCGCCAGCAGCACCGTCCAGACTCCTGGCCAATGATCGCGGCC
>CAYSVE010000200.1:0-9064 GCA_964434365.1 uncultured Anaerolineaceae bacterium
GATGAGTGCGACACCGGCATTGTTCACCAACACGGCGATTCGCCCGGCGCGGTCGATAACGGCCTGTACACACGCTGCCGCCGAGTCGTCGTCGGTCACATCTAGCTTGAGCATCTCGAAGCCGTCGAGCGTGTCGCTTTTCGGGTTGCGGCTGGTGCCAAATACCCGATAGCCGTTACGGGCCATCCGTGCGGCGATCGCACGCCCGCTGCCGCTCGATGCGCCGGTAACGAGAACAATTCTTTCGGTCATGGGAGGCCCCTCCAGGTTGTCATAGGCCCCATTTTAGCGACGGACGCTCAAACTCGCTGGGGGGTATGGCCATACTTGCCTATTCATGGAATAACGTGCGCTCTGGTAAACTATATAAATGTTGCAAAACAATTACCCGAGGTGCCTGTGGATACCGAAAGCCTCATCCGCAAAAACCAACTGCTGGAGCAGGAAGTCCAGCGGCAAACCCAAGAGGTGCGCCGCCGCATCGATCATATGGCCGCCATCAACAACGTAGCGGCCACGGTCAGCAAATCGTTGGACCTCGACACAACGCTTGAGACGGCCCTCAGCGCGGTGACAGCAGTCATCGGTGCCGAAGCCGCCGGGATCAGCCTTATCGATGACGACGCGCAAGAGGTCGTGTTGCGTGCGCAACTCGGCTGGGAGCAGGATTTCGTCCACGACAAGCCGATGCGCATTCCATTGGGCAAGGGTATGTCTGGCCAGGTAATCGCCAGCGACGACATCCTCGTGGAAAACAACCTGGAAAACCGCACGGGCTTCGCAGTGCCGCGCTTTGGCGAGGAGGCCTTCCGCAGCATCGCGATGGCCCCCATGCACGCGCGCGGGCGCATCATCGGCATCCTCAGTTTGATGAGCAGCAAAGCCTACAGCTTTAGTGAAGAAGTGCTGTACTTTTTGCGGGCCGTCGCCGATACCGTCGGCGTGGCGGTGGAAAACGCCCGCCTGTACGAGGAAAGTGTCGAAAACGAGAACCGCCTTAGCGCGGTGCTGCGCTCCACGGCAGATGGCATCATCGCGACTAGCCAGGACGGGCGCATCAGCCTGATGAACCCCGCCGCCGAAACGATGCTGAGTGTGCGCGCAGACGATGTCGTCGGGCGACCGCTGCGCAAAGCGCCGATTCCGGCGCAAATTCGCGAGCACCTCACGTTGGCCCTCGCCTCGCGTGCCGAGTCGCCGGAGAAGTCGTTCCAGGTAAAGCTGGAAAACGGGCGTATTCTGCTGCTAGTCGTGTCCACAGTGGAGGCTGAGCAACCGCTGATGAACGGTCATAGCGGGCAGGATGGCTGGGTGGTGGTGCTGCAAGATGTCACACATTTGCGCGAGGCCGAAAAAATGCGCACGGAGTTTATCCAGGCGGCGGCCCACGACATGCGCAACCCCCTCGGCGTGACAACGACCTCGCTGGGCACGCTGCGCACTATTCTCGACACGATCAACAACGACCTGGCCTACGAAGTGCTGGAAATCGCCGAGAGCGGGGTCCACCGGCTGCAAAAGCTCATCGATGACCTGTTGAACCTGGAGCGCATCGAAAGTGGCTACATTTTCGAGATGGAACCGGTGGACATCATCGAGTTGCTGTATGGGGTTTCGGCGGAGTGCAAGGCGCTCGCCGATGGCAAGAACCAGACTTGCACGCTGGACATCGAGCCGGGCATCCCGATCATGGATATCGACGCGCACTGGATCGGACGGGCGCTGTACAACTACATGGGCAACGCCGTGAAGTACACCCAGGTGGGCGGGCACATCGTGATGCAGGCCTTCAGCAAGGAACAGATGCTGCACATCGAGGTGAGCGATAACGGCCCCGGCATCCCCGCCGACGCGCAATCGCGCCTGTTCGAGCGGTTCTACCGCGCGCGCGATACCAGCGCCGAGCGCGGCAGCGGCCTGGGGTTGGCCATCGTTAAATCGATCGTCGAGGCGCACGGCGGCAGCGTGTATATGCGCAGCCGCGTGGGCGCGGGCAGCACCTTCGGCTTTACCCTGCCTCTATGATCCACGCTGCCGCGTGGGTCGTGGCGGGGCTGGCAGCCTTCGCCTCGGTACGCGGATGCTTGCCCGCTCATCTGCAATTTGCGGTGTGGTGTGCGGGTGTGGGGTTTGTTTATACCGGCGCGCGCGGACGCCCCAGCGCGCACACTTTTTCTATTTCTATCCCCCGCACAGACCTCGTCGCAGTCGCGCTGACGACGCTTTTCGCGTTTGGGCTGCGCGCCGTTTTCCTCGACCACATTCGTTTCCTCGTCGATGAGCGCCACGTGCTCGAAGCGCTCCTCGCGATGCGCGACGACCCGAATGCGAACTTGTTGGGCGTCGTCAACGAGGAGTCGGTTTTCCCACGGGTGTACGGTTACATCGCGCTGTGGACGACACACCTCAGCGGGGGGCCGTCGTTTACGGGCTTCAGGCTTACGAGCGCGATTTTCGGCGCGCTGACCGTCGGCGCGACGTACGCCCTCGCCCGTGCGATGCACCCCTCGCGCGCCTGCGCAGTGGTTGCGGCCCTCACGCTGGCGAGCTTTCCGGCACATTTGCACCTCAGCAGGCTCGCGCTCATCAACCTTGCCGACTCAGCCTTCGGCGTGGCGGCGCTCGCGCTGATGCTCTACGCCCACAAATACGACTCGCTCAGGTTGTTCGCGGCGGCGGGGGTCGCGTTGGGGCTGGTGCACTACTTCCACGACGCGGGGAAGCTGCTGTTCACCGGCCTCGTGTTGATCGCTACGCTGTGGTTGCATCGGCTGCCATGGCGAACGCTCCTTACGGCAATGTTGATCGCTGCGCCGGTCTATGTGCAGATCATCGCGTTTGGGCAGGGGGCCGCGCCGCGCCTCGCACAAAATAATTTGGAGGGGCTGTACTGGTGGACGCTCCTGCTCAACCCGGATAGCGGTGCGGTCCTCGCCGATTTGTGGCGGGTGCAGGTGCTCCCCGCCATGCTGCACCTCACGAGCCACCCCGACGGCAGCGGCTTCTACTACGGCGGCGAAACCGGCCTCGTGTTGCCGTTTCTGTGGCCGTTTTTGGCCCTGGGCGCGTTCGTCGCGGTGATGGGGCTGCTGCCCCGGCATCGCTTGCAGCACAGCGGCCTGTTGTTGATTTGGGTGCTCGCCACGGTGGCCGGTAACGCGCTCATCGTCACCGTATCGTGGACGCCGCGCTTCCTTGTGGTGATGCCCGCGCTGGCGATACTCATTGCGCTGGGTGGGGTGACGCTCGTGGGTTGGCTTCCACACGGGCGACTTGCCGCATCGACGGTGCTCGTGGTGATGATTGTGGGCGGACAGCTCGTGTACTACGTGAGGGTGCATCTCCCGGCGTACCCGGCACAGGTGCAAACCGGCCTCCCCGACGACGAAGACGCGCTCTACCGTGTGATGGACCTCGGCGTCGAAACGGCGGTGGTGGTGCCCTTCGGCCCGACGTTACAACGAAAAACGCAGGTGCTCGCGGCGTATTATCGCACACCCACCCGCCTAACGTTCGTCGAGCGCGCGGCGTTCCTGCAAGGGCCACTGCGGGCCGAGGCGTACTTCTTCCAGCCGGGCGATGCTGCGGTCGAAGCGCGGCTCGTCGAGCGCTATGGGCCGCGAGCACTGCGCTTCAGTGTGTATAACGTCACAGAGGGGAGCGAGTACGCGCTGTTCGTCGTGGCTGAAACACACCTCACGCCCGGTCGATAGCGGCGCGGACGCGTTGCGCATAGGCCCCGAAGGCATCGCTGTAGATGTCTTCCAGCTTGCGGGGGCGCGGCAAGTCGATGCTGACGTCGGCCATCACGGTGCCCGGCCTACGGCTGAGCACGATCACCCGGTCGCTGAGCAGCACTGCCTCGTTGATGTCGTGTGTGACCATCACCACGGTTTGCTTCTCCTGCGCCCAGATGCGCAACAGGTCCGCGCTCACTTTTTCGCGCGTCATCGCATCGAGCGCGCCGAACGGCTCATCGAGCAGCAGCACATCGGGCCGCTGAATCAGCACGCGGCCCAGCGCGACGCGCTGCGCCATCCCCCCACTCAGTTCGCCGGGGTAGGCAGTCGGGAAATCGGTAAGGCCGAGCACGGGCAGCAGGTCGTTGACCTTGCCGTAGCGCGCATCTTGCGACACGCCCGCGAGTTCCAACGGCAGCGCGATGTTGTCGCGGACGGTGCGCCACGGCATCAGGTTCGCATCCTGGAACATCACCCCCGCGCGCGGTGAGGGTCCAGTCACGGTTTCGTCATCGAGCAGGACGCTGCCCCGCGTCGGCAGGCGCAGCCCGGCGATGACGCGCAGCAGGGTGCTTTTTCCGCAGCCGCTAGGCCCGACGATGGTCACGAAAGCGTGCGCCCCCACCGTCATGGTGATTGGCCCGAGGGCGTGCAGGTCGCCAGGGTAGGTCACCTCGACGCCCCGCACGGTAATTCGACACGGCACCGGGGGTTACTCCGGCAAGAAGGCGTTGCTATACGCCGCGTCGATGTCGATTTCCCCGCCGATGAAGCCCATGCTCAGCAGCGTATCCTGGGTCGTTTGCCACCCCGCCGGGTCACTGAAGCCCAGTTGCTCCGCTTGCCACAGAGCGATGGTCTCCAGCAATACGCGCACCTGAAGGAACTCATCGGGTGTGAGGAGGGGCCGCACCTGTGCCAGCAAAAAATCGCGACGGTCGGCGATGTCGGCGGCAGACGGCTCATCGGCCAGGAATTCGGCCTGCGCAGCCGATAAATCGGAGAAAACGGTCTCAGCTTCGGCGCTCAGCGGCAGCCCTTCGATGTGCGGGACGCTCAGCAGGTACGCCTCTGGCGGGTTGTTGATGGTGTCGCGCACGGCAGCATCGAAGGCCGCGACCATCGCAGCGACCTCATCCGGTCGTTGGGTGGCGCTCGCTTCGCTAACCACGAGGCCGTTGCTCACGAGGTCGGCATAGTCGCTCACAGGGAAAACCGTCACCCCGGTGATGTCGCCGCAGTCGTTGTTTGCGGCACGCGTGCCAATTTGGATTGGCTCGTTGTTGACATACACTGTCGAAGCCTCGACGCCGCCGACGCACACCACCTCCGGCGCGTTGAAGCCGATTTCTTCGATGGTGAGGTCGGCTTCGGTGAGGCCGTTGGCCTCTAGCAGTGCCACGAGGCCGATGTAGGTGGCACCGAAGCGCCCCGGCAACCCGACCTGCCGACCCGCTAGGTCCGCCGGGGTGTTGATGCCCGCATCGGCGGCGGTGACGACCGCGATGGGGTACTGCTGATACCACTCGTAGACACTGAGCACGGGCAAGCCATTGCTCCGCGCGATGACAAGCTGCTCGCCACTGAACACACCGTACTCACGTTGCCCGGCAGCAACCAGCGCGACGCCGTCCGGCTCGCTGCCGTATTCGAGTTGCACATCGAAACCGGCGTCGGCGAAGTAGCCTTTTTCCAGGGCGACGTAAACCGGCGCGAACTGAATATTCGGGATGAACGGCAGAAACAGCGTCACCTGCTGCTGCTGCGCCCCCGCAACCGGGACGACGGTCAGCGTGAGCAGGGCGACGATCACAATCATGATGGGTTTACGGTAAACCATGGTCTCCTCTTTTGGCTACGGTGTTGGCACAAAGTCATTCGTGAAGGCCGCGCCGACGTCGATGGGCGCATCCACAAAGCCCATACCGATGAGCGTCTCCTGCGTGACTTCCCATGACGACAAATCGGCGATACCCAGTGCATCGGCATCCCACAGCACGACCGTTTCCAGCAGCACCTCCATCTGCAACAACTCCTCCGCTGTGAAGGCCGCACTCAGGTCCTCGAAAAGTGCATCGCGGCTGGCGGCAACGTCGGCGCGGGTCGGGTCGGTCGCAAGGAACACGATTTGCGCGTCGGCGGCCTCGACGAGTGCAGCTTCGAGGGCGTCGCTGAGCGGCAGGTTTTCGATGTACGGCGCACTAAGCAAGTAGGCCTCCGCCGGGTTGTTGATGACATCGGTCACCGCACGGTGGAACGCCTCCGTCATCGCCGCGACGACATCAGGCTGCTCCGCGATAAGTTGCTCGTTCGTTACGAGGCCGTTGCTCACCAGGTCAACGTAATCGCTTACCGAGATCACCTCGACGCCGGTAACATCGCCGCAGTCGCCGGCATTTGCGCGCGCCGCGATTTGCAGCGGCTCGTTGTTCACGTACACGGTGGAGCCTTGCACGCCGCCGACGCACACCACTTCGGGCGCGTTGAAGCCGATGACATCGAGCGTGATGTCGGCTTCGGTGAGGCCACCGGCGGTGAGAAGCGCGATGATGCCGCTGTACGATGCGCCAAAGCGCCCCGGCACGCCGATGCGCAACCCGGCGAGGTCCGCAGGGCCTTCGATGCCGCTGCCCTCCGGCAATACGACACCGACCGGATACTGCTGCCACCACTCGTACACACTCACGACTGGCAGGTCGTTGCTGCGCGCGACGATGACCTGCTCGCCAGCGATGAGGCCGAAATTACGCTGCCCGGCGGCGATAAGATTTACGCCATCCGGTTCGTCGCCGTATTCGAGTTGTAGGTCGAACCCGGCTTCAGCAAAGTAGCCTTTTTCGATGCCGACGTACATCTGCGAGAACTGCACATTGGGGATAAACGTCATGAAGAAGGGTTCGTCGACCTGGGCGGCGCTGATGCTTGGGACGATCAACAGGCAGACGAGCAGCACATACCGAAATTTGAACACGTTTTCCTCTGATAGAAGCAAATGAGTGAAAGAGTGAACTATAGGAACAAGGGTTTGATGGCGAGACACACGCTACAGATTGTGTATCGTTCAGCCACGCCCGTGCTTTTGCCACGCCAGCGCGAACCGCTCCATCACCGTGACGATGCCGTACAGCGACAGCGCCATCAGCGTGAGGGCGAACACCGACACGAACACGAGCGCAGTATCGTATTGGCTGCGCGCCAAATTGATGAGATACCCCAACCCGGCGTTCGCGCTAACGAACTCGCCGACGACCGCGCCGATAACCGCCAGTGTTGCGCTGACTTTGAGACCGCTTAGGAGTACCGGCATGGCGGCGGGCACTTCCAATTTGGTGAACATCTGCGCGCGGGTGGCCTGCAAGCTCCGCATGAGGTCGCGCAGCGAGGTCGGCACGCCGCGCAGGCCCACGACGGTGTTCATCAACGATGGGAAGAACACAATAAGCGCACTCGTGATGACCTTGCTGGTAACACCACTGCCAAACCAGATGACCAGCAGCGGCGCATAGGCCACCACCGGCGTCGCCTGGAAGGCCACGATTACCGGAGACAGCATCGACTCCAGCAGGCGGTTTTTCGCAACGAGGTAACCCAGCGACACCGCCGAGGTGAGGCCAAACGCGAGGCCCAACAGCACCGCGCGTAGCGTCGCCCAAACGTGCGGCCACAGGTCCACGCGGCTGTCGCCGAAGGTGACTTCGACTGCTTTGCCGAACACCGCCGACGGCGGCGGAATGATGAACGCCGGGTAGAGTTCGGCCACGGTGACGGCTTGCCAGCCGCCCAGCAGCACACCGACCGTCACCAGGGGGGCCAGGGCGCGTAGCAACCCGCGCAACAATGTCCGCGCGTCGGGGAGGGTGAATGGGTTCGTTTTTGGGAGTGCGTCTTGCATAGGTTGGCCCCGTTGCATGTTATGGCTCGGGGCAGGGGATAACGACCGGTTACGTGTGCATCACGCAGCAGGTACTTCAAAAAGCCTGGCGTGCGGCGATGCGCGTCGGCTGTGTTGCGTATGACCTTCTACCATCCGGACTATCACCGTCGGCTCTGGCCTCTCACCAGATCAACCGGCACAACGAACGGTTTCGCTGTGTCGCACCGACGCAGCAATTGCGCCGATGACACGGGTCGCGGGCTGGGTGCGCTTGCGCACCATACCGCCGGTAGGGATTTCCACCCTGCCCCGAAGGTTTTGCGCCAGTATAGCACTCTGTGAAGAAAATGCAACGTGCCGCATCCGTCCACTCAGGCGATGCTTAGCACACGTTAGCGAAAATTGGGGTTACACGCGGGGGTTCGCCAAATTGAAAGCGAAACGCCCACCCGGTGCTTCCTCGTTGCTGATAGCCCAGATGCGCCCGGCATGGGCTTCGAGGATGTGTTTGCAGATAGCGAGGCCCAGCCCACTGCCCTCTTTTTTGCTACGTGAGCTATCCACCTGGTAAAAGCGTTCGAAAACACGCTCCACCTGGTCCAGCGAGCCCCCCGGCCCCTCGTCGTCTACCTGAATGACGATGTCTTCGCCCTCAGGGTATGCCGTCACCGAGACGGTGCCCCCCTTCGGCGAATACTTCATGCTGTTGTGCACAAGGTTGATGATTACCCGGCGGATAAGGTCGGGGTCGCACAGGGCCACAACGCCTTCGTCGACGTTGTTTTCGAGCGCGAGGCCCCGGCTTTCGGCCTGGTCCAGCATGCGTTCCAGCACACTTTCGACGAGCGGGTGCACATCGGCATCCACCATGCGGACGATGGCCTGCCCGCTTTCGATCATCGAGAGGTCGAGCATTTCCTGCACCAGCCATTCGAGGGCGTCGGTTTCGCGGGCGACGCTTTTCAGTGAGGCGATGGACTGCTTGCGCTTGGGCTTATCGACATCGTGGAACAGGCTGTCGATAATCATGCGGATGTTGGCGACGGGGGTGCGCAGCTCGTGCGAGATGTTAGAGACCATATCGCGGCGGGCGCGGTTGAGGCGCACCAGTTCGGTGACATCTTGCAGCGCGAGGCCAATGAACGAGTCGCCGTTTTCGTCGACGAGGCGTGTGCGCACGCGATAAAACCGCCCATGGATGGTCGCCTGCACCTCGAACTCGCTTTCGCCGTTTTCGAGGGCGTACTGCACCATCGCGTCGAGGTCGCTGCCGCCGATCACATCGGCGAGGGGCACGCCCAAACCGCCCTCACCGTTGAAGAGTGCGCGGGCGGTGTCGTTCATCGCGATCGCCACGCTGCTCGTCGCGGGCATGTCCAATGCGGTGAACCTCACCGACGGCATGGACGGGCTCGCCCCGGGAACGATGGTGGTCGGCTCGTTCGCGATG
>CAYSVE010000201.1:0-9043 GCA_964434365.1 uncultured Anaerolineaceae bacterium
GCGCGTCTGCACGAGAACTTCACAGATGGCCATGCGGATATTTGCATCGAGGTGGTGTCGCCTGGCAGAGTGTCTGTGGATTACGGCGATAAGCTTGCCGAATATGAAGAGGGCGGCGTGCCGGAATACTGGATACTCGACCCGGTGCGGCAGCGCGCGACCTTCAACCGGCTGACGGATGCCGCCTACTATGCGCAGATTCGCGCCGATGAGGCCGAAAATTACGCCACGCCGCTCCTGCCAGATTTCAAGCTACACGAACCGACGCTGTGGCAACATCCGCTGCCCGATGCCGGGGCAATTTGGGCCGCTGTTACAGCGATGCTTGGCTAAGCCTGCACGCGTAGAAGCGCATGAGCCGCTGCCGGTAGGGCACGTACAACGGATGTTTCGGCTGCGATTGTTTCGTCGTGCCCAGGCACCACAGCGGAAAATCCAACAATAACCCACAGACTGCAATATCCCGCGCGTGGAGTATCCCATGATTGCCCCACCCACACACGATACGCGCGGCCCCTTCACACGCGGCGATGATGTGCGCGTCGTTTTCGGCCCCGACCGGGGCATCGGCGGCGCGGAGGGCGCGCGGGTTCGTCGCCCGCAGCGCGAACAGGTTCACCACCGTGAGGCTGCCGTAGCCCCACCGCCGCGCAAAGCCGATGCAGCGTCGTAGCGTAGGGTCGTCGTGGGTGGCATCGGCGGTGCTGGGGTTCAGCAGCACGAACGTCATCGCCGGGGCGGTTTCATCCCATGCGCGGGAGAGTGTGTAACGATAGCTCGTAGCCGTGACCACTAGTTGCTGCTGATGGGCACATTGCCGCCGGGGGAAGGTGGCCCATCTGGGGTGCTGTTTTCCTGCCGGTTGCGGTCGACCTCATACATCACCGCTTCCATCTGATAGTTCAGTTCGTAGATGAGCCGCCCGGCGCTCTCTTGCGTGTCGATGCTGACCTTGCGGTCCTGCCTCACGGCCTGGAGCGCGCGCAGGCCATCCATGTACACGCGGACGGCCTCCAGACCGACGGTAGTATCGTCGCCGAGTTCGTAGTATCGGCGCAAATCGAAGAACGAGAACACAAAGTCCTCGAAGGTGTCACTTTCCACCCAGGCGGCCTGCTTCGCGCCGAAGTCCACTTTGTTGAAGGCGGCCACGATGTTATCCTCGATTTTGCGCCGCTTGATGCCGATGTTCATACGTGTGCGTTGGTCCGTACTTACAACAAATGAAAGCGCATAATAAACAACGAAGTTTAGCGCGCGATGAGGGCCATTTGCAAGTTTTTTACAGCGCGCGGCGGGTCGCTGCGGTATACTTTCACGCACATTCAGTGAACGGGCTGCCCATGCAAATCGATAACGAACTCATCGACCCCACATACGAGGAATGGGTGCGCTTCGTCTTCGACCACCCGGAGCCGCGCGAGCCATCCGCCGAGGAGCGGGAGGCGGACCGTGCCCGCCACAACAAAATGGCAGCGGTGTTCACCAGCGGCGAAACGGATACTTACCGCAAATACCCAGAGCTGTTCCTCATGCCCGATTGGTACGTGTGGCACTGGCACGACGATGCCCCCATCTACGATGAAACGGCGAACAGCGCGCGCACGGTGGCGTACCTCACGCGCGCCTTCGAAAACATCGCCGCGACCGCCGCGTCCTACACCGACAAGCAGATGGACATCGGCCTGAACTACATTCTCAGCAACGCGTGCTCGAACCACGTGTTTGCCATCACCGACGCAGCAGTCCCCCTGGCAGACCGTGAGCGATGCGTGCTGTCTTTCTACAATGTGTATCAGGGCTTATACGCGGTGCGGTGTTCGCCGCACCTGGGGCATCTCAGCGAAGGAGGTAACCCGCTGAACATGACGTGTTACATGTGGTGGGACATCATTCCGTTTTACCCCGGCAGCAACCCAGAACTCACCGATGCCGGTATAAACGTGATGGAGCAAACGCTTGCCCTGCCAAACATCGCCTGCCAGGAAGGTGCCCTGCACGGTCTGGGTCACTGGGAGCAGTATGCCGAGGAACGCGTCCATACGATCATCGATGCGTGGTTAGCCGCCAACCCGAGTGCTCCGGCCAACATCCGCACCTATGCACAAAACGCACGCCGGGGCTATGTTTTGTGATCATAGCCAGCGGACGCACAAAAGCGCGCCCCGTCGAACGCCGAGGCACCAAACATCAACGCAGCGTCGGATAGATTCTATAAATCCGTAAGAATTTACACACGTTGGTTGAAAGCGCGGCCACGCGCACCTATAATGCTCCTTTAACATCCGCAAAAGGTCACCATGTCCGCGACAGAAGACATCAAAGCCAGGCTGAACATCGTCGACTACGTGCAGCAGCATGTCCCGTTGAAGAAGGCCGGGCGCTACTACAAGGCGAACTGCCCCTTCCACGCCGAGAAAACGCCGTCCTTCGTCGTCAATGAGGACACGCAAAGCTGGCGTTGCTTCGGCAGTTGCGCCGAGGGTGGCGACATCTTCAGCTTCGCCATGAAGTATCACGGCTGGGACTTCAAAGAGGCGCTGACCGAACTCGGCAAGGCGGCGGGCGTCGAAGTCCGCAAGCAAACGCCCCAGCAAAAAGAGCGCTACGAACACCTCGACAAGCTGCGCGGCCTGCTCGATGCTGCCGCCGATGCCTACCACACCAAACTCTACGACAGCGAAGACCCAAGCGCGGTGCAGGCGTTGCGCTACGCCCGCGAGACGCGCGGCCTCACCGATGAGACCATCGCGGCCTTCGGGATGGGCTATGCCCCACCCGGCTGGACGAACATGCTCGATCACCTCGTGGAAATGGGCTACACCGCCAATGAAGTCATCGAGGCGGGGCTGGCGAGCAAAAGCGAGCGCAGCGGCAAAATCTTCGACCGCTTTCGCAACCGGCTGCTCGTGCCCATCCGCGACCGGCGCGGGCGCGTGGTCGGCTTTGGCGGGCGGGTCCTCGACCCCGACGACAGCCCCAAGTATTTGAACTCGCCGCAGTCGCCGGTTTTCGATAAGAGCAAGCTGCTGTTCGGGCTCGATTTAGCGCAGCGTGCCATCCGCGATAGCGAAACGGCGGTCATCGTCGAGGGGTACATGGACGCGATTTCGGCGCATCAGGCGGGGTATCGCAACGTGGTCGCGCAGATGGGCACCGCCATGACCGAAACGCAACTGAGCCTCATCGCGCCGCGCTGGGCGAAGAAGGTTGTGCTGGCGCTCGACGCCGACGCCGCCGGGCAATCGGCGACGCGCCGCAGCCTCGAAACCGCGCGCGACACCCTGAAGCAGGACTTCACGGGCCGCCTCTCGGTGGATATGCGCGTGCTGCAAATCCCTGGTGCGAAGGACCCCGACGACCTGCTGCGCGAAGACCCGGCCCAGTGGGGCGTGCTGGTCGATACGGCGCGCAGCGTCGCGGAATACGTCATCGACACGAGCGCGGCAGCCCTGCCGCCGAACGCCTCGCCGCAGCAACGCGAGGCCACCGCGCGCGATATTCTGCCGCTGCTGATGGCGACCGAGAGCGAGTTCTACCGGCAGGACAACATACAGAAGCTCGCCCTGCGGATGCTCATCCCAGAGCGGACGTTGTTCCAGTGGGCGGCAGCCCAAAAACAGGCCGCGCAAAAACCGAAGCCGCGCCCGGTGCAACCGAGTGAGGTGCCCGAAGACGATGGCCCGCCGCCCCGCACCGACTTCGGCGAAGCGCCGGACGACCTGCTCGACGATGACGAGGTGCAGGATGCGGTGCTGCCCGCGCGCTTGCCCTTCGAGCTAAGTGCCGACACCGCGCTCGAGGCGCACTTCCTACACATCCTGTTCAAGTACCCGGCGCTGTTCTATCATATTAATCGGAAGTTCCGCGAATTGGCGGACGGTCAGGAGCCGATGCTGCGCGGGCCGCTGAACGAACTGTGCAGCGACGATTTACACAATGGGGGGTTTCGGGCGCTGATGGTGGCGTTTTTGGAGGCCCTGGCGCAAGACGAACTGGAACCGGTGGACTACATCCAGGCGCAGGTGGGCGACGCCCTGCACGAAGAACTGCGAGCGGTGATGGTCGACCATACCCGTGTCGTCTACGAGGATCGCACGATATTTGGGCGCGATGCCGAACCGATTTTGGCCCAGATGCAGCGCAAAGGGCGCGGGCTAACGACGAATCCACGAGTGGAGCTGGTGACGCAGGCCTTGCGGCTGCGCTTGCGACGGCTGCAAGCCGAACGCGAGCAGTTACAGCTTATCCAACTGGATGCCATGCAAAACGGCGAGCACCTTGCGGCCCTCTCCTACGGCCAGCAAATCGCCCTTTCCGCCAGGGCCAAACACGTCCTGGATGTCGAACTTCAACGGCAGACGAACCTGACAGCGAGTTAACCAATGGCGCGACGAAAAACAACCAAACTGAACGAACGCATCGACGACGAAAGCCCGAGCGAGTACGCCGAAGAAGATGAACTCGATGAGCGCGAGGAGTCCGATTACGACGGCTCGCTGCGCATCAAAAACGAGGACGGAGACTTAATCGAACCGGACGCGGACGACCTCGACGACGAGGACGACGAGGATGACGAGGACCTGCGCCGCGTGGAGGCGCTTGCGCCGTCCGACGACCCAGTGCGCCAGTACCTGAAGGAAATCGGCCAGGTGCCGCTGCTGGATGCCAACCGCGAAATGTGGCTGAGCACCATCATTGCTGCCGAGAACCTGTTGCAATCGGTGACGGACGAACTCGCTGCGCTGGAAAACGGCGACCACGAACGCCTGCCCACGCACTTGGAAATCGCCGAGCAGGTGCTGACCCACGTGACACAAAATTGGGTCGATGTCGAGACGATTGCCGCACAATTCGAGCTACCGCCGCCCGATATTCGTGGGGTGGTGGATGAGGCGCAGTTGATCTTCGAAAACTGGGATGTGGACGCCGACAGCTACGTGCGCCAGTACTTGCGGCAGCAAGACTGGGGCCGTAACGAGGAGTGGACCGAACTCGCGCGGCGGTTGTTCGATGTGTTCCAGGGCATTTACCTGCTCCCCTTCGACATCCAACTGCGGATGCGCTCGTACTTTGGCAGCAAGAACTCCCTGCCGCCGATCGACGAGTTGCACGCCAAGCTGCACGACCGCGACGACCGCGACGACCAACTCGAAGACATCTTCCACCGGGTGGAGATGAACGCCGAGGACGCCACCGAGGCCCTCACCCGCGCGAACCTGCGCCTCGTGGTGAGCGTGGCAAAGCGCTACATGGGCCGGGGCATCAACTTCCTCGACCTCATACAGGAGGGGAACATCGGCTTGCTGCGGGCCGTCGCCAAGTTCGACCACACCAAGGGCTACAAGTTCAGCACTTATGCCACATGGTGGATTCGGCAGGCCATCAGCCGGGCTATCGCCGACCAGGCCCGCACGATTCGCATCCCCGTGCACATGGTCGAAACGATCAACCGGCTCATGCGCGCCCAGCGCGAACTCATCCAAACCCTGGGGGCCGAACCCAACGCCGAGCAGATCGCGCTGGAAATGGACTTCCTCGAAGAGGAGGACATCCGCAAGATTAAGGCGTTGCGCAAGGACGAGGAGGAACTCGACCCCGCGCTCCAGCGGAAGCTGCGGCGCGCCGCGCAAAAAGTGCGGAAGATCATGCGCATTTCGCAGGAGCCGATGAGCCTGGAAATGCCGATCGGCCAGGAGGATAGCAGCCAACTCGGCGACTTCATCGAGGACGACAAGCTGCCCGGCCCGGTCGATGCCGCGAGCCGCCAACTGCTGAAGGAGCAACTGCGCAGCGCACTGGGCGTGCTAAGCGACCGCGAACGCGAAGTGCTGGAAATGCGCTTCGGCCTCATCGATGGGCAGGACCACACGCTCGAAGAGGTGGGCCGTCACTTTGGGGTGACGCGCGAGCGCATCCGGCAGATCGAAGCGAAGGCGCTGCGCAAGCTGCGTCATCCTACGCGCAGCCGCCAACTGCGCGATTACCTCGAAATTTAGCCTGCGCCTGTGTGTAGAGGGCCGACCCGAGGGTCGGCCCAACTGGCCCATGGCGGGCGTGGGCTGCTTTGTGTCTCGCCTGCACCCTGCGCCCCTCCACTGCCGCCCCTGGCAAACACCCCCGATACCTCAGGAGAATCGTATGTCTACGCAACAGCAGCACAACGAACTACGCGACCTCGTGCGCAACATCGACGACGTGACCAGTCGTCGCCGGCTTCATGCTTTTTCGAAGAGTAGCCACAACCTGCAAAACCTCCGCCAGCAGGCCGCCGACGCGCTCGATGCGTGGTCTCGCGAAAACCTGGAGACCCTGTTGGAGACGCTCAACACGTCGGACAATTCGCAGGCCCTAGCCGACGCCACGCGCGAGGTGTTTAATATTCAGTCGCGCGAGGTGCTGCTTCGGCCCGATGTGCAGGCGGCCATCCAGGCGATGCTGAAGCGCTACAAAACGAGCGACCAAGGTTGGCAGCTTTACATCGTGCTGATGAAGGCCGATGCGCTGGACTTCGTGCGCGAGGGGGTCATCAAGGGCTGGGTGAAGTTCCACCGGGCGAACACGTTTCTGCTACAGGCGGGGGTGCGCGAGCAAATTCGCCTGAAGGACCTTGAGCGCATCGCCCCGCCGGGGGCCATCGCGCGCATCCGCGCGGAGAACGAGGCGGCTGCACGCAAATACCGCAACCAGGGCCGCTAATATTTGTCCGTAGGCGGGGGCTACACTGCGTCTCGCCTGCGCCCCTGCGGCACGCCGAAACTTCCACCGCAAGTGCAACGATTCTCCACAATTTTCCGTAACGATAGGTGTAACGCCAATCGATACCGGAGACATCATGCTTTACCAAAAACTCAAACTTTGGATGTACCGTGGCAACCGCCCCAATTGGATGGCGCAGGCGCTCAACCGAGGCTGGCGCGCGGTTCATTCGTCGGGCCTTGTGTCGAAGCAGTGGGTGACGTTGGAGGTCATCGGGCGGAAGTCTGGGCGGATTATTGCGCTGCCGGTCGTTGTGGCCGCGGTCGAGGGTGAGCTGTATCTCGTGTCGATGTTGGGTGCTGACGCGCAGTGGGTGCGGAATGTGCGCGCCGCCGAGGGCAAGGCCTTCATCGTCAGTGCGGGGCGGCGCGAGGTGCGCCTGCGAGAAGTGCCCGTGCAAGGCCGTGCGCCGCTGATCAAAGCGTATCTGCAAGTTGCGCCGGGTGCGCGCCCACACATCCCTGTAGATAAAGACGCACCGGTCGCCGATTTCGAACCGATTGCGGCGGATTTCCCCGTGTTTCGCATCGACGCGACGCCATGACACAAAAAACGCCCCCTCGATGAGTGAGGGGGCGCGGGGTTTTACTGCTGTGGGGCGGGTAGCTAGTCGGTGGCCGGCGCGCCGCCGTTGCCGCCACCATCGGCCAGGCTAAGCAGCGTCGTCTTCTGGGGCTGCTTCTGGCCGTCCTCGTCTTCCTTGCCAAACTTAATGAGGCCGCCGTTCTCGGTGATGGCCTCGACGGCCAAGCCAAGGCTTTGCAGTTCCTTCACCAACACACGGAAGCTCGTCGGAATGCCGGGGTCCTCGATGGGTTCGCCCTTCACGATGGCCTCGTAGGTTTTCACGCGGCCCTGCACATCGTCGCTCTTCACGGTGAGCATTTCTTGCAGGGTGTAGGCGGCGCCGTAGGCTTCCAGCGCCCACACTTCCATCTCACCGAAGCGCTGGCCACCGAACTGCGCCTTACCACCCAGCGGCTGCTGCGTCACGAGGCTGTAGGGGCCGGTGCTGCGGGCGTGCACCTTGTCCTCGACGAGGTGGGCCAGCTTCAGCATGTGGATCATACCGACGGTCACCGGGCGGTCGAAGGCGTCGCCGGTCTTGCCGTCGAAGAGGCGCATCTTACCGTACACCGGCACGGCCTCACCCGTGTTGAACATCACGCGGTCGGCGTGGCGGGCGAGTTCCTTACGGTCGTGGACATCCTCGTCCACCTTATAGGAAGCATCGGCCCACTTCATCCACTCGCGCAGGGCGATTTCGTAAGCGTTGTCGTCGCGGCGCGCGCGCTCATCGATGCTCAACTCCTGCGGGTTGAACACCAGAATGTCTTCTGGATTGTAGCCGCGCTCCATCAACCACTGCTCTAGCACGGCACGGCGGGCGTACACCACATCGTCGAGCAGTTGATCGGCGTCGTAGGTGGGGTCTTCGCGCAGCCACTCGTAGATGTAGGTGCGGCGCACATCGTCGTCATCGACGAAGCGCTCGGTGTCGAGGTCGGCCCCCTGCTCCTCGAAGCTCTTGATCCACTCCCACGCGCGCTCGGTGATTTCCTTCCAGGCGTGGTCGATGAGCCACGCGCGGCCCAACTCACTCTGGATTTCCCACTCCTTCGCGCCGTCGAACACCGGTGTGATCGCGCGGAAGCCGAGGCGATCGGACGCCCAGCCGAGGTGGATTTCCAGCACCTGGCCGATGTTCATACGGCCTGGCACACCCAGCGGGTTAAGGATGATTTCCACGCTGCGTCCGTCGTCGAGGTAAGGCATGTCCTCGATGGGAACGATCTTCGAGATAACACCCTTGTTGCCGTGGCGCCCGGCCATCTTGTCGCCGACGGTGAGCTTACGCCGCTGCGCGACGCTCACGCGCACCATCTTCTCGACACCTGCGGGCAGGTCGCGGTGTTCCTCGCGGGTGAAGGTCTTCACATCGACGACCTTGCCGCGCTCGCCATGCGGCAGGCGCAGAGAGGTATCCTTCACCTCGCGGGCCTGCTCACCGAAGATGGCGCGCAGCAGCTTCTCTTCGGGGCTAAGTTCCTTCTCACCCTTGGGTGTAATCTTGCCGACGAGGATGTCGTTCGGGCCGACCTCCGCGCCTACCCGCACGATACCCTGCTCGTCGAGGTCCTTAAGGGCGTCCTCACCCACGTTCGGGATGTCGTAGGTAATTTCCTCTGGCCCGAGCTTGGTGTCGCGGGCTTCCACCTCGTGCTTTTCGATGTGGATGGAGGTGAACTTGTCACGCCGCACCATCTCCTCGCTGATGAGGATA
>CAYSVE010000202.1:0-8991 GCA_964434365.1 uncultured Anaerolineaceae bacterium
TGGGTTGCAGCGCCCGATAGGGGGAGCGGGCGTCTTACCTGCGACGCCCGCCCCGTTGTGTGCATGGGGCAGCGGGTTTAGCCGGCTGCCCCTCGGTGAACGTGCCCTTACTGGGCCTTTTCAAGGTTATGGATGATCTGGTGCGTGTGGTTCCACCAGAACGCCGGGTGGTTGTTGTTGTTTTCGGCGGTGGGCCAGCCTGTCCAGTAGGTTGTATTGAACGGCAGCAGCTTGGTGGCCTGCACCAGCGGGACAATCGGCGTCTCGGCATCGATGTAGCTGTAGGCCTCGGCCACCAGGCCAGGGATGCTGGGGTCGTCTAGCGGCAGTTCGCCGATTTCGGTCACGAGTGTGGCGTAGGCCTCGTAGCCCTCACCGCTCCACAGGCCGGTGTTGTTGAAGCGGCCCTCGGTGGCGTAGCGCGCCATGGACGCAAACGGCTCGTTGACGGAGCCGCATGCCAGCCAGCCGTAGGCGACCGCGTAGTCGCTCTCGGGCGCGGCCTGGCCCCAGAAGGTGCCGGTATCCACCGGGAGAGCAAAGGCGTCGTTTCCTGCATCGAGCAGTTGCTCTACGATGATATCGACCGTGCCGGTGTACTCCGTGCTGGCGTTGTTCACGAGGATTTCCAGCGCGAGTTCCTCACCGTCGCGTTCGTAGAAGCCGTCGTTGTTCAGTGTGTAGCCCTCAGCTTCGAGGATGGCCTGGGCCGTTTCGACATCGGCGTTAACGGCGGTACCGTAGCCAGCCTCAAGCACTGCGTCGATGAACGGTGCCATGGAGCCGTACTCTGCGAACATGGTGTTGGACGGGATGGTCGTGCCCTCGTAGGCGAAGTCCACGATTTCCTGCCGGTCGATAATCAGGCTGAGCGCCTCGCGCATGTTGGGGTTGTCCCAGGGGGCAACCGTGGTGTTGATGTCCAACTGGCGCGGGCACGGGTCGGACCAGCTATAGGGCAACTCAGACTCCCAGGCGACAACGTTCGGGTTGCGCGCCTGGATAGCCTCGAACGCGGCGAGGGAAACGCTGTTGGCGGCGTCGGTCTCGTTGTTGGAGATCAACTGGACGCGGTTGTCCTCGGTGCTGACGGACAGCCAAACGAGGCGAAGCGGCTCTGGCAGGTCGTTAAAGCCAGCCTCGACACCCCACCAGGCGTCGTTGCGGTCCCACACCCAGCGGTTGGTCTCGGCACTGGTGAGCGTGTATGGCCCGGTGCCGATAGGCAGGCTGCCGTCCTCGGCATAGAAGGTGAACGTAGTCGGGTCTTCATCGGCCCAGATGTGCTCCGGCATAATCAGCACGCTGTTGGTGCTGCGGACAGAGAAGAAGTCCAGTTGGAAGCGCGGGTTGGGGGCTTGTAGGGTGAACTCGACGGTGAGGTCGTCGACGGCCGTCACGGTGTCGACGACGCCGCCGATACCCTCGGCACCGGGTAGGGTGCTACCGGCTTCGCTGGCGAGCATCTCCACCGTGTAAACAACGTCATCGGCGTTGAAGGCCTCGCCGTCGGACCACATCACACCCTCACGGAGCGTCAGCGTCCACATATCGAGCGTGTCGTTGGCTTCCATGCTCAGGCCAAGCCAGGGGTCAATGGCACCGGTTTCGTAGTTGAGAATAAAGAGTGGCTCCCACATCGCCTGGTGCGCGCCGTTGCCACGATTGGTGCGGCCTGCTGCCGTGAACGGGTTGAAGTTCGCGGGGTCGGCGACGGTGCGGTCGTAGTCAAAAATGACTGTGTCCTCACGGGCGACCTCATCCTGGGCCATCGCCGTCATCGAGACGACCATGAGCAGCAAGACGAGCAGAACAGAGAGCATAGCATTGCGCTTCATCGCGTTTTTCTCCACATAAGCATGCATTATTTAGACGAGCAATTTGGCCAGCGGGGCAAAATGCCCACACGACCTATATTTTCTGGCACACCCACGCGCCGTGCTTGTGCCAGGTGCCGCGTTGTTTGTGTTCGTATCACCTCCTCGGCACTGTTAACTTTGAGTGACTTCGATAGGCGTCGAGGTCGACAGCCGTATCTGCAATTTGGTGGGAACGAGATGATGCGCGACGGGTGTAGACAGGCCATCAAGTCGTTCAAGCAGGGTTTTGGCCGCTAAGGTGCCAATGGCATGAGCATCTTGTGATGCGGTGGTCAGTGGCGTGTCGAGGTAGGCCGCCAGGCTTATATCGTCAAAACCGACAATCGAGATGTCGTGCGGCACCCGCAAGCCCATGCGGCGCACAGCGCGCATCGCAAGAATCGCGAGTGCGTCGTTTGCGCAGACAATTGCTGTTGGGGTGGGGGTGGCTTCCTCGATGAGATTTTGAATCTGCGTGTTGAAGTGGGGTGTTTGTGGGTCTAACAAGGCGGAGAGGTCCGTCTCGAAGAACGCGGTTGAGTTGGGAGAGGTGATCTTCCAGATGTCTGTGTACGACAGCCCATGACTGCTCAAGACATCTTGATAGCCCCGGTAACGTTCCTCAATTGGATGCAAGTTCGAAATGTTATGCGACAGATAGACTATGTGCCGATGGCCTAACGCAATCAGATGGTTGACGAGCGCGTAGCTCCCGGCGTAGTTTTCGCTGCCGACGTAGTCGGCCTCAATCCCGTCAACCAGCCGATCTATGAACACAATCGGCACGCCTTGCTCTTGATACGTCAGCAGAATCTCCTGCTGGGCGGGGATGGTTCGGGCATTAGCCCACAGGACGATACCACGCACATTATCCGCCAGCAACTGGGTCAGCACTTCAACTTCCTCTTGATTGTTGCTTGCCTTGCTGAATACAACGTTGTAGCCCTCGGACCGCAACTCAGTTTCGACACTGCTCAGTAGCGTTTGGTGAATCTCGTTGTGGAAGCTGCGCGTGACAAAACCAACCAGCCGTGTTTCGAGGGCGGTGGCGGGATCGTAGGAGACAAATGTGCCACGCCCCGCCACCCGCGTGATGAGACCCTCAACTTCGATGCGCTGGAGGGCAATCCGCACGGTCGACCGGCTGATTTGAAGGTGTTGGGCGAGTTTGGTTTCGCTGGGGAGACGCTCACCGTTTTGCCAACGACCAGAGATAATAAGCTGGCGTAGCCGATTGTGGAGCTGAGCATGCAGCGAGACATAACTGTCATGGTCGAGATGTATGTTGTCTAGTTTTGCGTTCAAGGTATGCCTAGCGCAAGAAAATAAGTATTTTATTAAATTGTATATACAGGTAGGCACTGTTGTCAAGTTTTTGCCGTACCACCGACAATTTACCCAAACTGGACGCGACGCCACCTCATTAAGGCAAGGCGATTTTCCGTCTGGCGCACTAAATACTTTGCAAGAAAGTGTGCCAAAGCAATAAAAATGCGTCTAGACCCCCTGTAAACCCTGTAGAATATATGAAGTGAAGGTGTAGGTTGTTGAGAAAAACCGGAGATATGGTGTATGAAAATCGGCGTATATTGGCGTGATGATGCTTGCCTGTATTGGACGTTCCCACCACAGTGGACGTGGAACGAGTTCGAGCGGGCGCTGGCACGGGCGCACACCCTCATCACAGGGGTTACACGCCCGGTGGGGATGATCTTCGACCTGCCATCGAATGCGCTGCTCCCGGCGGATTTCCTCATGCGAACCCACGAGTACAATAAGCTCGTGCTTCGGTCGGCGCACACCCTGGTCGTGGTGGGGCGTAGCGCCTATGTGCAGGGCTTGATGATGATTGCGCAGGCCAATTATGATAATAGCCGAGTCTTACTGGCCCGTACTACCGCCGAGGCCGATGCCCTGCTGAATCAGCGCGTCACCGGGGTGTAATGTACCTGTACCTGCACGGGTTCGGTAGCGGCCCCTCGTCGAAGAAGGGTACCGACCTTAGGGCGCGGTTTGCGTCAGTGGGGCATACCCTTCACACGCCAGACCTCAACGCGCCCGACTTCGAGCACCTGACACTGACGGCCATTCTCGCGCGTGTGGCCGACGTCGTCGCGCCCGGCGAACCCCTCTACCTCATCGGTAGTAGCCTTGGCGGCCTCAGCGCGCTACACTTCGTCGATCGCTACCCGCAATACGACGTACGCAAGATGATACTGCTTGCGCCTGCCCTCGACTTCGCCGCCAACCGGCGCATCGCGCTCGGTGAGGCGGGTATGGCCCGGTGGCAGCAAACCGGTTGGTGGGAAGCCCACAACTACGCGACCGGCGATACGCGCCGAGTCCACTACGGGTTATACGAGGACACCCTCAAATACAACTCGTTCGGTGTGCATACCGATGTCCCCACGCTGATCATCCACGGCAGCAAGGACGAAAGTGTGCCCGTGAGCGGCAGTCAACAATTCGCCGAAGGCCGCACCAACGTCGACTTGCGAATCGTCGATAGCGACCACCAACTGCTCGACCAAACCGATTTCATCTGGCAGGCCACACAGACGTTCTTCGCGCTTTAGCCCGATTCAGAAGCCCCGAACCCGTTCAAGGCTCCATGTACGTTTCGACATCGCTGACCGTGAGGTGGCGGATGTGCGGCGTATCGGCGAGGAAGGTACCAATCTTCCCCATCCTATCTGTGATCGCACCACTCGCTTCAATCTCGGCCATAATTTCTGCCGTGCGGTGCTCCGCCCAGATATAGAATACATTGGGGTCGTTCACATCGCAAGTTGTCATGAGCATTACCCCGTCCTGGGCAGTTTTGGCGGCGAAAGCCGCCTGTACTTCGATGAACGCCTCGCGGTGTTCCGGTTTGACCACATATTTGCTGCTGATAATGTGCATGGTTAACTCCACAGTCTATCAGTGGGTGGTGGTGGGGGCGTGGCGGGCAATTAGCCCATCACCGACGCCCCCGGGAAGGCCCACGCGAGCGCCTCTGGCAGGATGCTCCGAAAACCGACCAAACCGTGCCCACTGCCGTATTCGGCAAAGCGGTAGTCGACATCGGGCCGTTGGGCGAGCATCTCGCGCAGTTGGTAGGCCGGGCGATAGAAGCGGCTCTTCACCTCGTAGCGGCCCACCGCCTGGAAGATGCTCTTCGGCAGCAAGCGCGCATTGCGGAAACGGTCCAGGTACACCATGAGTTTCTCCTGGGCCGGGCCTTTGCCCAACGGCGGCGAGAGCAGAATCAAGCTATTGAACAACTGTGGATTATCGAGCGCCGCGTCTGCCGCTGCGATAGCCCCTGCGCTGGCCCCGCCAATGCCCATCACAGTGCTATCGATGCGGTATTGCGACTGCAAAAATGGCAGCAGTTCCTTCGAGATAAACTCGTCGTACAGGTCGTTCATCACATAATCGCGGATGCGCTCTTGTTGGCTGCCGCTCTGCAACATCGCGATGATGACCGGGGCCATGCGCCCGTGCTTCAGCAGGGTATCGGCGATGTCTGGCACTTGTAGCGGCCCCACCATCCACTGGCCGTCCTGCAATATCAACAACGGGTACACGAGGCCACTGTCGGCGTAGCCGGGTGGTGTGTGAACCCACACTTTGCGCCGGTTCACCTTGAGGATGGCGCTGTTGTACTCGTGCTCGAAGGTTTCGCCACGGGTGATGTTGTAACGCGTCCAGTTTGGGAAGGGCCGCGCGCGGTCCATTTTGAGCACGCTCACATCGACTTGCCCGGTGCGCATCGCACGGGGGTTCAGCGGGTCGGTACGCCAGTGGCGCGCCACCCGCGCGGCGATGTCGGGTTCGGTAGCCAGGGGCGTCATCGGGTCGTCGACGGCCAGCAGGTAATCGAGCAGGTCGTCTGCGGTGAACTCGTGCGTGGCGTACCAAAGGCTCGTGCCGCCCAAACGCGTCAGCGGAATAAACGGCGGGTCAGATTTCACGGTATCGAGGTTGAGGGCCACGGTGTTGGCGTTGGCCCCGGCGTAGATGAACGTGGCCCGGTCGCCCTGCACCCACGGCCAGGTCCGTCGTTCGCGCAAAAGCTGCCGTACCAGGTCCTGGCGGGCATCGTTACTGGGTGCCTGTTCTGCCTCTGCGAGGAACGCCTCGAAGGTCTCCCATCCGGGCATCGGTCACTACTCCGTTTCTTGATGTAGGTTTGCTAGACCTTATTATAACTTGGTGCGAACTTGCCACAACCCAGCCCCGGTAGCATAATAAGCCGGATTAACCCTTAAGGAGTGCGAAACGTGAGTTTGCGTGTGTTTTGTGTACTGCTGCTGTGCCTGGCGGCCTGCGGCGGCGCGCCGACCAACAACACCGATACAGCCAATACACCCAACTTCGATGCAGGCGCCAATGCCGAACCCATCGTTCAACAGGATTTGCCCACGACCGATGACGGCCAACCCATTGCCGCCCGTGTGAATGGCGAGCCAATCGAACTGGCGCGCTTCGAGCGCGAATTGACGCGCCGTAGCGCGGTTGCCGCCCAGGCCGCCGATGACGCCGCCCTGCGCCTTTCGGTGCTGGATACGCTCATCGAGCAAAAGCTCATCGAACAGGCTGCCGCCGCCGAGGGCGTGAGCATCGACCCGACGGTCGTCGACAACGAAGTCAGCGGGATGGTTACCGAAGTGGGCGGCGATGACAGCTGGCAAAGCTGGCTAAGCCAGAATAACTACACGACCGAGGAATTCCGCAGCGCGCTGGAATCGACGCTGATTACGGCTGCGATGCGCGACGTCGTTACCCGCGACCTGTTCGAAGAGGTGCCCCAGGTCCACGCGCGGCATATTCTCGTGGGCAGCGAGGGCGAGGCCCTCGCTGTGTTGCAACGGCTAGAGGCCGGGGAAGGCTTCACCCCGCTGGCTGCCGAGATTTCGTTGGATGTGACGACCAAAGACCAGGGCGGCGACCTGGGCTGGTTCACGCGTGATGAATTGCTGGAGCCACGCCTCGCCGAAGTGGCCTTCGGCCTGCAACCGGGCGAAATGGCCGGGCCAGTGCCCACCCGCCTGGGCTACCACATCATCCAAACGCTGGCGTTCGACACGCTACCGCTGAGCGACGAAGAACGCGCCGCTGTGGCCCAGGTTCAGTTCGAAGAGTGGTTGCAAACCCTGCTGGCGACTGCCACCGTAGAGCGTTTCATCTAAAACCGAACATCGAAGGACGGACAACCCGTGAGCAACGCACGACTGTACAACTTCATCAGCATCCTGTTCCTGCTACTGACGGTGGGGGTGATCGCGTTTACGGTGGTGCAGTTTCTCGAACCACCGCCCGTGCGGGTGACGCCGCAGGTCCTGGTGCCGACAGTGGCGGTACTTCCGTCGCAAACCCCCTCGGTAACGCCGACCTTCACCCTTACCCCCACCGTGACACCCAGCCCCACGCCGTCGTTTACGCCGTCGCCCGTGCCGACGGAGACGCCGACGACCACCCTCACGCCGACGATCACCGATACGCCCCAGCCCACGCCCACGCCGTCCATTACGCCGACGGTGTTGACGGACACGCCCGCAGCATCGGCCACCGCGACCGGCCCCACGCCGACGCGTCCGTCGCCGTTCCCGTTCCAATTGCGCGAGGCGGATGTGGTTTTCGTTCGGAACCAGTTCAACGACCAGGGGTGTGCGTTCCAGGGCATTGGCGGGCAAGTGCAGGACCTCAACGGCGACCCGCTGAACGGCATTCAGATTTATGTGTTCGGCCCCGGCGTGGACCGCCGCACCGAGAGCGGCTTCAACACGGCCTATGGCCCCGGTGGCTGGGAAATACCGACCGGTTCGCAGATCAACGGCAGCACGTACTTCGTGGAGTTGCGCTCGGAACTCGGCACCGTGATCTCGCCGCGCATCGAAGTGACGTTCCCGTCCAACTGCGACCAGAACGTCGCGCTGGTGTACTTCCAGCAGGCGCGCCCGCTGTAGGGGCGGGTTGGTCGCCCGAATAAAATATCCGCCCACCGAGGTGTTGGTTTCCCCGGTGGGCGAGGCTCACGTTGTCTCACTGTCGTCCCTACGCCTCTCAGCACCCAGCACTTGAATTCCCACCCATCCCCCGCGATGATTGCCGCGATTTGACGACCATCACGCGGAACACGATTGCCTATGCGCTACAACATGCTGTGGCTGCTGCCCCTGGTGATGCTGCTGGGCCTGCGCGGCCTCGACGCGGACGCTATTTGGTACGACGAGGCACGCACCCTGTACTACTCGGGCATCGCCCACGAGGGGCCGGTCTCGCTGGTCGAGACGATCCAACGCGCCGTCGATAACCCTATCAACCCGCCGGTGTACTACCTGCTGCTGAACGTGTGGTCCGCGCTCACGGGCGATACGGCCTTCGCGGGGCGGGCACTGTCGTTGCTGCTGGGGATGCTGGCCGTCGTGGTGATTTACCGCACGGGCGAGGACCAAGCGGGGCCGGTGGTGGGCTTCGGGGCAGCGGTCGCGCTGGGGTGCTCGGCGTTTTTCATCGTGTACACGCACGAGATGCGCAACTACGCCCTCGTGATGCTCGCCAGCGCGCTGGTGATGCTGCTGTACGGTCGCGCGAATCGGCGAGGGGCGGCGCGTTGGGTGCGGGGTGCGTTTGTCCTCAGCCTGGGTCTGCTGCTGTATACGCACTACTTCGCGGCGTTCGTTGCGGCGGGGTTGGGCGCGTATCACGTGTTTTTTTCGCGGCCTGGCTGGCGTCCTTGGCTGGTAACACTGGGTCTGTTTGCGCTCGGCGGGCTGCTGTACACGCCGTGGGTTCCGCATATGATCAACGGCGTGCTGTACTACGAAACCGACCTCACGCGGCAGTTGCTCGCGCTAACGCCGACGGAGGCACTTATCGCCCTGGCGCAGACCTTCGGCAACCGAAACGCGCTGCTGCTCGCGCTGATTTTCGGCTACGCGGTGGCAAGCTGGCGGCAGGCGCGTTTGCCACTGGCCGTGAGTGCGGTCGCGTTTGGGTTGGTGCTGTCCGTCAACGCAGCCACGAACGTGCTTACCGAAATGCGCTACCTCGTGATGGTGTGGCCGCCCCTCGCGCTGACGGTCGGCGTTGGGGTGGGGGCGCTGGCGCGCGGCGGGGTGCCGCCTGCTGCATTGCTCAGCCT
>CAYSVE010000203.1:0-8991 GCA_964434365.1 uncultured Anaerolineaceae bacterium
GCAGCAACGGCTCGCCTTTGCTAAGCACATGTGCCACAGCCTGGCTCTTTACGACCTGGTCAACCTTTTCGGCGCGGGCGGCGTTGTGGCGCTTCTGTGCTCGGTTGACGATACCCCGTTGCTCGGTCATCAAAAACAGGCGGCCTTCTTCGGCGTTTGTAATTTGGCAAGCCGCATTGACAATGTGCGGGAGCAACTGGTCCATGTCCATCGTCGAGGTCACGGTTTTGCCCGTCGCGTACAGAATATTCAGTTCGCTAACACGCTGTTGCAATTCGCGATTGGCCTGCGTCAACCGGTCGATGAGCGCCTGCTTCTCCTTTTGAAGGCGGGCTTCGCTCAGGCTGCGTTCGATGGCCTGGAGCATCTCATCTACAGAATACGGCTTCTTCACGTAGTCGCGCACGCCGAGGCGATACACTTCCACTGCGATTTCTTCGGAGCCGTGAAAGGTCATGAGGATGACCGGAATATCGATGTTGCGCTCGTGGAGTGCGTGCAACACCTCGATGCCGTTCATGCGGGGCATTTGCAGGTCTAGCAAAATGAGGTCTGGCCGGTTATCAATGGCAGACTTGGTGCCCTCGCGCCCGTCTTTAGCGACAAGCGCCCTGAACCCGTTGGGTTCGAGCACATATTCCACGACGAACTCGCGGTTTTCAGCGCCATCATCGACGACTAGAACAGTTTCACCTGCCAATGGAACGGCCTCAGTTGTAACTTAATCGTACGGGTTACTATACAACGAAGCGTTGATGCAGGGCAACGAGGGTTAGAGGATTTATACCGAAAATTCCTGCTAGGTTAGGTTTATTTTGCAATTGCTCTGGCTTGTCTCCGATAGCCTTACCCCCAAAAAACCTGCCCAGCACCCCAAAGGCCCGTAGAGAAAGGATGGGAGATTCGGCGCGCGGTTTCCACAACAATGCTGACCCATTCACCCTCCGTCGTCACGACGAGTTACATCCAAAGTAGAGAACTTGAGAAGGCGGTTCATCTCACAAACGAATGCCCCGTGTGCTTTCCCTGGTAGAATTACGGTCCATTCGTGGATGAACAGACTATCAAGCAGGGATCAAATTGCGATGGATAAAGCCAAAATGCGCCCACTCACCGAGTACATCGAATACCCGGTGCCGGAAATGCGCCAACGCGCGCAAGCATTTTATGAAGAGGTAAAGCGACGCCGCACAGTCCGCGATTTTTCCGACCGGGCTGTGCCGCGCGACATCATCGAAACGTGCATACAAGCGGCAGGCACCGCGCCAAACGGGGCGAATCAACAGCCGTGGCACTTCGTTGCCGTGAGCGACCCGGCCATCAAACGAGAGATACGCATCGCTGCGGAAAAAGAAGAGTACGAGTTCTACCATGGTCGTGCGCCCGATGACTGGCTCGATGCGCTCGAACACCTCGGTACTGACGAGCACAAGCCGTTTCTCGAAACGGCACCCTACCTCATCGCGATTTTCGGCGAGTCGCATGGGGTCGACGACACAGGCGCCAAGGTCAAACACTACTACGTAAGCGAATCTGTGGGCATCGCCACTGGGGTGCTGGTGACGGCGCTGCACCACGCGGGGTTAGCGACACTCACGCACACGCCCAGCCCGATGCGTTTTTTGAATCAGATTCTCGGACGCCCAGAACGCGAGCGTCCGTTTGTGTTGTTGGTCGTGGGTTACCCCGCCGACGATGTACAGGTGCCAAACATCGACAAGAAACCGCTCGCCGACATCGTAACCTTCCTATAAATCGCGCGCGACGATGCCTGCCTCGGCCACACCTACCGACGACTCGGTGTGGGTTTCGGTGTCGCCAAAAAGCGCTTCGGCAGCGGCAAGCGCGCCCGCCCGTCGGAAGCTGTGCGCGCACAGGTAAGTTCCAATCTCAGGGAAGTGGCGCAACTCGTAGGGGTCGCGTAGTGCAACGACTATGAGCTTTTCCGCGTGGGCCGCATGCAACGCCTTGATGATTTTCGCCTGGTTCCCCTGCTCGAAGTCCATGCCAGGCAGTGGGAAGTTCTCCGTCACCGCAACGATGACCTCACCGTCTTCGAGCGTGATCTGTGGGCTATCACCAAGGGCTTCGGCGGCAAACGTGCGATAGCTCGCGCCGCGTTCCTTCAGCGCAGCGTCGAAGAGATCGAAGGCGGCGTCGGTTTGGTTCGGGCCGATGCCGCGCGTTTTGCCGAGCGGATCGTAGCTTGCGCGCGCCGTCGTGTTGACAAGTGCGAATCTCTGAGCGGGCGCGAGGGGTACGAGGTCGTGTTCGTTTTTTAGGGTTGCGATGGCTTTCCGTGCCACATCGAGTTCGACGGCGCGGTGCGCATCACTACCCACAAGTGAGAGCACGTCGTCCTTTGTTGAGGGTGGGCCAAGCTTTAGGCCGTACTTCTCCTTAACCGTGAGCACACGTCGCACGGCGTCATCGACGCGCGCCAGCGGAAGATCACCCGCTTCGACGGCTGCAATCACCGCTTTGATGAGTGTGCTTTGTTCCGTAACGTACTGGTCGGCTTTATGGTCGTAGTGCTCCTCAGCCAACATGAGTAAGTCTACGCCCGCGTTGAACGCCATCACGGCGGATTCGTGGGGGGCATAGTGCTTTTTCATCGCCATCATGTTCATGCTGTCGGACATGATCACACCGTCGAAGCCCATTTCGTCGCGCAGCACATCGCCCAGAATCACTTTCGATAGGGTCGCTGGATACTCGGCATCCAACGCCGGAAAGGTGATATGTGCCGTCATCACGATGTCTGCGCCGGCTTGCACACCTGCCAGGAAAGGGTGCAAGTCGATCTTGCGCAGATCGTCCGCATTACGATCGACGGTGGGCAGGCCGCGATGACTATCCACCGACGTATCGCCGTGGCCTGGGAAGTGCTTCAGAGTGGCGATAACGCCACCGGCCTGTGCGCCTTGTACGGCGGCAGCCGTCATTTTGCCGACCAGGCCGGGCTTCTCACCGAACGAGCGCATCCCGATAATCGCGTTGAGGGGATTCGTGTTGCAGTCGGCACAGGGCGCGAGCAGCGTGTTCAAGCCGACGGTGTGCAGCTCTTTGCCGATGACCTCGTACATCGCGCGGGCGCTTGCCGGGTCGCCTGTCGCACCGAGGGCCATATTGCCGGGGCCGGGTGCGCTGCCAGGATACATCACCGACCACGCACCCTCTTGATCGACACCGAGGATGAGCGGGATTTTCAGGCGGGTGCGCCCTACAACCTCGCCGAGTTTGGTTGTGAGCGTGTGGGCGGCTTCGGGTGTAGGGACGTTCTCGTTGCCAATGTAGGCCGCGCCCACAAGATGCTGCTCCATGAGAATTTGCGCTTCGTCGAGGCGGTCGCCGGAGAACGCGAGCAAAAACATCTGCCCGATTTTCTCCGCTAGTGTCATATCGTTGAGGATAGCGTCGATGTTCATCTGAAATGCTCCTATTTCACTGCACCCATCGTCAAACCACGTACAAGGTACCGCTGGAAGAACAGCGCCATCAAAAACGGTGGCAGCATCGTCACGACCGCCGCTGCGGACATATCCTCCCAGGCAACCTCATACTGCCCAATGAATAAAGTCAAAATTACCGTGAGCGGCTGCGAATCCGCGGTACGGGTGAAAATCAGCGGGATGAGGAAGTTATTCCACGTAGTGATGAGCGCCACAAGGAAGACGGCCACCATCCCCGGTGCGGCCAGTGGCACGACGATACGACCGAGCATCTGCCAGCGGTTTGCCCCGTCGACGAGTGCGGCATCCTGGATTTCCGATGGAATATCACGTACGTAAGTCGTCATCATCCACACGCCGAGCGGTGTGAGCAGCGTCACGAAGATCAAGATGAGGCCGAACAGGGTATCGATGAGGTCGAGTTGCGACATCAAGAAGAACAGCGAAATCAGTGCGACCCATATCGGCAGGGGCATCATCAACATCATAAAGAAGAAAATGATCTGTTTACCGATGAATTTCATATTCGCGAACACGTACCCAGCGCCCGTACCTACGAACGTGACGATCGTTGCGCTGGCGATGCTCACGATGAGGCTGTTGCGCAAGCCCGCGCCCATAAGGCCAGCCGTGGGCGAGAACCCGCCGTCGCGGTACCGTGCACCCTGTGTGAACAACGAGGTGTAGTGTCGGAAGGTCGGTTCGGCAGGGAACCACACCATCTCTGGGCGGGCGTAGAGTTCTGAACGGCTGCTAATACTGGAAATCACCACCCAGTAGATCGGCGCGAGTGCCCAGAACAGCACCACCGCACAGCCGAGATAAATGAGCACCAACCGAACGATATTGCGTTGACGGAGGGAGAGGTTCATCGATCGATCCCTTGTACATATAACCGGCGCACGAAAAACAATCCCACGCCCAACGACATGATCAAAATGAGGTACGAGAGGGCAGCGCCCAGGCCAATGCGCAAATCGCGGAACACCAGTTCATAATTGTAGATCATCAGGGTTTTGGTAAACGGGTTGATGGACCCACCCGCCGAGCCACCCGCCGTGAGTGTCCATATCACATCGAAAATTTGGAAGGCCGCGATAAATTCCACGACCAGCGCAACCGCAAACGACGGCAACAGCATCGGGAAGGTGATAAACCACAACCGCTGGAACGGCCCTGCGCCGTCCACTTTGCCGGCGTCGTACAGGTCCATCGGGATGCCCTGTAACCCTGCCAGCAGAATAATCATCGGGAAGGCGAAGCGCGTCCAGGTTTGGACGATGGTCACCCACATGATCTGCATGGCAGGCTGCCGCAGCCATATCTGGTAGTCGTTGATGATGCCCAGTTCGTACAAAAAGCCGTTGAACGCGCCGTATTCGCCGTTGAGCAGCCACCCCCACAAAAAGCCATTGACCACCGGCGGCAGCATCCACGGCAGAATCGTCAACGTACGGACGAGGCCGCGCCCTGGAAATTGTTCGTTGAGTAGCAGCGCAATCACAAAGGCGACGACCATTTCCATCGGCAAGACAATTGCCACGACGAGGAAGCTACGGCCCGTGACCGTCCAGAACTCGTCGTCGGTGAGTAGGCGCCCGTAGTTCTCGAAGAAAATAAACTGCGGTGGCCGGCGAATACGAAGATTTTCCGAGGTAAGGCTGGTGAGGAAGGTGTCGACCGCCGGGTAGTAAATCAACAGGCCGATAAGCAGCACGCTAGGGAGCAAAATAGCCAGCAAGAACCAGAAGTCTTGCCCAACGAACTGGCGTTTCACAGTGTTGTACTCCTGCTACGAAGGTGGGGGCACCCCCCGGCAAACCGGTCGCCGGGGGCCTTGAAGGTTGGTGAAATCGGTGTTTAGCTGAATTCGTCGCGCAGGGCGTTCCACTCTTCCGCGAGTTCGTCGATAACCGCGTCGGCATCCTGGCCGGTTTGGGCGGCTTCGAGGATGGACTCGCTCACGACATCGGTGAACGGACCCCACCACAGCGTATAGCGTGGCAACTCGTTTACGAATTGGCTCTGTTCGTTGATGACTTCGAAGCCTTCGATCTCACCCGCATCGGCGAGCGTTTGCTGCACCGAGGTGCGCGACGGCACCAAACCGAACGCGTTGTAAATGGCGGTTTGGGTGCCTTCACCCACATACCACTCGATAAACTGCCACGCAGCATCGACATTTTCTGACCCCTCGGCGATGCCGATAGCCGCCGGGAAGCTCCAGGTGAACGATTCTTCGGGTAGCAGGAAGTAGGCAACATCCGGTGCTTGCTGGGAGACTTCGGGGTTATTACCCACGCGCACCGACCCCTGCCAGCCCTGGTGGAACACGCCCGCACCACTCCAGAAGAGGTTGTGTTGTGTGGACGACCCGGCAAGGATTTCTGGGCTAATCAGTTCCTGCTCGAACCAGCTCAGCAGCGTCGCCATGGCTTCGCGGGCCATCGAGCCTTCGTCTGCGAAGACGGGGTTCAGGTCTTCATCGAACATCGGGTCGCCCATGGAGAGGGCAATGAGGTACCACGACCAGTCGATAGCACCCATCGCAATCGGGTTTTCATCGATGCCCTGTTCGCGGATGGCGAGCGACATTTCTTCGACTTCGGCCCAGGTAGCTGGCGGGGTATCGAACCCGGCCTCGCTGAGCTTGGCAGCGTTATAGTCCATCATCACAAGCTGAAGGTAAGTCGGGATGCCGTAGACCTGGTCGTCCACAGTCCAGAAGTCGATCTTCTCGAAGTCGTCGAGCGGCAGGCTGCCGACGAGGTCGTTGAGCGACATCATGTTGCCAGTCGCAACGATGTTCGACGGCGCTTCTTCCGTCAGGAAGATGACATCGGCTGCGGACTCACCCGTGGCGGCAGCCACTTGCACACGGCTGAACAGGTCTTCCATCTGTACCGACTGGATTTCCACGGCGATACCAGTTTCTTCGGTGAAGGCGGCGAGGGCTTCTTCGTTGGGCGGTACGCCCCACGGCGGGGCCAAAAAGGAGATGGTGGTTTCCTGGGCTGCGCCCGGCGCAGCAGCCACGCTGAGCAATGCCACAAGGAGGGCCAGCATAAACGTCTTGCGAATCTTGGTCATCGGTGATTTCCTCAAAACTTAACGTATTGCCAAAAGTAGTAACGTCGTAACGTGGTGAGATGGCGAACCATTGGTGCGCTCATCTCAGGCTCATATTATGTCGCAAGTGGCGTGCTCTGCCAAATCATGATTCTATGGAACACAGGGTTTGGCGTAACAGCGGCAGGTAGTTTTCTCCGGGTGAAATTTGCCCGAGTACAGTGGCCTTCTTAGCCCCAGTTAGCGAGGGGAGCATGCCCTGTCGCCCGTGCCATGTTTCGTGGGCGAGCACGGCGAACGAGAGCGCCTCCTTACTATCGCTATCCATCCCGATGTCCTCATGGCGGAGCACCGTGCAGTCTGGCAAGAGGTTTTGTAGTGCATTCAGCATGAACGGATTCCACGCACCACCGCCGCCGATGATGATTTCATCGGGATGTCGGGGTAAGTACCGCTGATACGCATCGGCAATGCTGAACGATGTGAGCGCGGTCACCGTCGAGACAATGTCTGCGTCGCGCAGGCCGCGCGCTCTGCCCTCGTCGAGCAAGGCCTGCGACATCTGCACGCCGAAAATTTCGCGGCCTGTGGTTTTGGGGAGTGGCTGTTCATAGTATGGGTGTTCTAGCAGGCTTTCTATCCACGTCGATTCGACATGACCGCTGTTCGCGATGGTACCGCTTGCGTCGTATGCCTTCTCCCCGTTCGAGATAAGAGACACCAGACCATCGATGAGCGCGTTGCCGGGGCCGGTGTCGAAGCTGAGGGGGGTGGCCTCACTACTGTGGGGCGGCAAAAACGTCACATTGCCGATGCCGCCGATATTCTGCACGGCGCGCCATTTCGTTTCATCGCGCAGCAGTAGCCAATCGACATAGCTGACGAGGGGCGCACCCTGCCCCCCGACTGCTACATCGCGCGTGCGGAAGTTATCCACCGTAGTGATGCCGGTGCGCTCTGCGATGACTGACGCTTCGACAAGTTGGAACGTCGAACTCACCTTGCCACCGGGCAGCACATTGTGCCATATCGTCTGTCCTGCGCATCCGATGAGGTCCACCTGTTCGGGGGTGTGGTTTGCACTTTTCAGTAAATCGAGCGTGGCCTGTGCGAACGTTTCCGCGAGGTCGAAGTTGAGTTGTGCAATTTCGTTGACCGGGGCTTCATGCGGTCGGCAAGCTGTAAGGATGCGCCGCTGCATCATTTTGGGGAAGGGGAACGTTTGCGCGGCGATGACCGACACCGACATTTTCCCCTCGTCCCTCGAAACATCGCACAGCGCGACATCTACGCCATCGGCAGAGGTGCCAGAGATGAGCCCGACGATTATCATGTGCACGCTCCCAGGTTTGAGTTTCGGTGGTGTAGCAGCAAACGTCAGCATAGTCTAACGGACGCTACGGTATTCGCAACGTTCGAAGGCGGGACTCGAGGGCAGGCTCTCGGCTGCTTCAAAAGCATGTAGGTGATGAAGAAGTAAGTTGGTCTATGCTGGCTTTGTAGTACACGGCGGGTTGGGGTGTTTGGTCCGAACTTCCTTGGACGTTACTTGGCGTTGTGTTAGAATTCGCTTCTGCGTCGGCGATACTGGGTGAAGGTACACAACGCTTTGCCGAGTGAGGCCGGGAATGCTATACTCATTCCGTTTGTTACAAATCGCACGAAGTCAAACAACACTTCGCGGAGTATCCATACATGAACCTCTTAAGCCAGTGGGCGTTTATTGGCGTCTTTACTGTGCTGGCGATTGTGCTGCCTGCCGCACCGGTTTTGGTGGCAGCCATCTTCAGCCCAAGGAAGCCAAACGACGTCAAAATGCAGACCTACGAGTGCGGTGTCGAAACCGTTGGGGATACCTGGGTCCAGTTCAAGGTGCAATATTACATCTACGGGCTGGTCTTCCTCGTGTTCGATGTCGAAATGATATTTCTCATCCCGTGGGCCATCGCCTACAACGAACTTTCGTTTTTTGCCTTCGGCGCGGGTCTTTTGTTCATCTTCCTGTTGACGGATGCTCTCATCTATGCGTGGCGCAAGGACGCGCTAGAGTGGGCCTAGCGACGAGGTCTATACGATGGAATTTGGTTTGCTAGACTTCTTACTTCTCCTTCTGATCGTCGCAATCACCGCGACGATTCCCCTTTTGCTCGCGATTTTTATCATCTGGGTAGAGCGCAAGGTAGCCGCGCGCATCCAGGACCGGCTGGGGCCGAATCGGGTTGGGCCGTACGGCTTGTTTCAATCGGTTGCCGATGCCATCAAGCTCATCGGTAAGGAAGACATCACCCCTGCCGAGGCCGACAAAATCATCTACAACATCGCGCCGATCCTCTCGGTGATGTCGGTCGTGATGATGTGGGCGGCCATCCCCTACGGCCCGACCTGGGTCGGCGTCGATGTCAGCATCGGTATCTTGTACATCCTGTCGGTGGCGTCTGCCGGTACATTGGCCGTCATCATGGCGGGGTGG
>CAYSVE010000204.1:0-8980 GCA_964434365.1 uncultured Anaerolineaceae bacterium
CAGCACACCGCGCGGATTGAAAGCGACCGACGAGATGTCGTTCTCGCTGTCGAAGTTCAGGACCTGGTTGCCTGGTACGTACCAAACCGGGAACGGCAGCGTCCCCATTACTTCCTGGTAGCGCGGGAACAGACCGAGCGGGTCGTTGAGCAGGTCGCCTACGGCGATACCCAATAGGGCCTCGCTGTCGCCAAGCTCGGCGATTACGCCGTCGCGCATGTAGTTGATCTCTTCCTGGGTGGTCACCTGGGTGTCGCCGAACACGATAAGGCGGAAGTCGGTCGGCTCATCGTAGGCCACCAGCGGGAAGTCGATGCTCTCCGGCAGGTCACCGGTCGGCGCGACGCCAGGGTAGTCCTGAATGAAATCTGGGGAGCCGTTGGGGCGGTGAATGTAGGTGAACTGCGGCACCTTGTTCTCGTCCAGGCCGATCATGTAGCCAGCCGGCTTGCTGACGAACACTTCCATTTCGTCGCGCACCGGCAGTTCGTAGGCACCGTCTTCGTCGGTCTGAACAACCTGGATGCCATTGGAGACGGAAACCCCGGCCACACCTGGCTCATCGGCGTCGAGCACGCTATTTTCGTTCAGGTCTTCGAAGACGACACCGACGAACGTTTCTTCGTCCTGCGCCAACACCAAAGTGCTGAGAACCAGCGTGAATCCCAGAGCGATCACAACAGCAATACGCTGTTTCATCTAGTTGGACTCCTCTTGAAACAAATGCGATAAGGGGCGCTTTTTGCCTTAGAGGGACATTAACGAAGCAAAGTTATCGCTCTGTTAACCGCAGGCTCTAGAGAGATTGAAAATCCGCCCATCGTTTACGACAGAGTCTTAACATTATTCTAACGAGCGCACGGTACCGTGAACTCCTTAAGTTCGGCAGTGGTAAAGTTGAACAGGCCATGCGTCGTGTAGTGATCGCTTTCCTGTGTATCTTCGCAGTCGGTGGCGGCATCGCCCATGCCCACGAAGGGCACGATGGCCCGGTGCGCATCATCTCACCGAAATCGGGTACTTACGAAGTCACCATCCCTACCGATTGGTACAACAGCCTGCGCTTCGAGGCAGCGCAAGCCAGCACCGACGAACCGCCCGAGGATGCCCTGTATATTGCGCAGTCGGAGACGACTTTCCAGGCATGGCGGATGGGGAGCGTTGTTGGGCCAATTTTGCAGGTGAACCGGCTGCCGATCCCCGAAGGCGCACCGGATGATGTCGACGCGATGCTCGCGGAGTCGGTGGCTCTGGTTGTACGCGTGGGCGATGCTCCCAATTACACAGACATCGATGGACACCGCGCGATCACCGTGACGGGCTTTCCGTTCCGCGATGCAGCTCACACGGGGATCACGGTTGTCCATACAGCGGAAGGTCTGTATCGGCTGTTTTACGCTGCCGAGGACCGCACCAGCTACGACCATGTGCGCGGCATCGCCAGGACGTTCGACACAGGGGCGGGTGACATGATGCCGTGGCGTATCCTGGCTGCTGCCATGGTTGTGAGTATCGTCAGCCTGGGTGCTATCGCCTACGCAACCCACAAAAACTCGACGCACACTCGCAACGCTCCTGCAACGCCCCCTGAAGCGCTTAGTTAGCCTGCAACTTGTGGAGATAGTGACGTGACGCATCGTTCGAGCCTGTTGCGTGCTCTGGTCATCGGGTTACTTTCCGTTGGTGCGGCCTTGCCCGCTTTCGCGCAAACAAACAGCGAGGTCATGCGTCCGGTGTCACCGACATCGGCACGTTACCAATTGGTGATTCCTGCTGGGTGGTACGATAGTCGTAGCTTCGAAAGCGCGTTCATCGACCCCGGTGATAGCCTGTACCTCGCCGCAGATGAGGTCGTCTTCGAGGCGTGGCGCAACGGTGAAATAATCGGCCCGATCCTGCAAATTACCGCAACTTCGGTCGAAGGTAGGCCCGCAAGTGACGTGGAAACGATCCTCTTGGATGCCGTCGCCCCGCTAACACGTGCGAGCTATTCGCCGGAGTTGGACACCCTGGCTGGTTTTCCATCGGTGTCAGTCGATGGCTTCCCCTACCGGGATGCATCACATGTGGCCATCTCAGTGGTTTACACCGATGATACGCTTTTCCAGTTCCTACATGCGGGCCATGATGAAACGGCCTTCCAGGCTGCCAACGATGTGCTACGGTCGTTTGCATTACTAAACGATGTGGACACGGGTGCGTTACCGGGCATACGTGATTTGGCAGCCGGAGCCGCTGAGGTAGGCCAGCCTGCGCCAGACTTCAACCTACCCGCCTACGACGGCGAACCGGGCGAACTCATTGCCCTGGGCGATTACCGGGGCCAGACGGTCATCATCAGCTTTTGGGCAACGTGGTGCATCCCGTGCCAGCGCGAACTGCCACTATTGCAGGGCGAGGTCGAGGGCCGCGATGATGCCGCTGTCATCGCGGTGAACTTCCGCGAGGCACCGGGCGTGATTCGCCAATTTGTCGACGAGTGGAACATCGACCTCCCCATTGCACTCGACAGGGCCGGGTTCGTCGCCGATTTGTACGATGTACAAGCGTATCCTACAAACCTCATCATCGACGGCAATGGCATCGTGCGCATGATACCGACCTTTACCCCAGAAACGACTGCTGAGGATATCGAGGGTTGGCTGGCAGATGTCGCGCAAGCGAGTTGAGCGATGGCGTTTCGTGTGAACTAGGCGCGGGCATTGCACCTATGATATGCTCTTGCGAAGCATTGCACACAGAAATCATAGCTCATGGCCCACTCCAACCCCACCCGCGTTACGATGAACGATGTCGCCGCGTAGTCTGGTGTTTCATACCAAACGGTGTCACGCGTTATCAACAATCATCCCAGCGTCTCACCAGAAACCCGTGCGCGGGTGCTAAAGGTCATCGAGGAAATTGGTTACCGACCCAACAAAGCCGCTCAACGTCTCGCAGCGCACAACTCGAAGCTGGTGGCAGTCATCGCCTATGGCATCGAGAACTACGGCCCGGCACAGATGGTTATCCACATAGAGCAAGCTGCGCAAAACACCGATTATGAAATCATCATTCGTAACGTCACCCAACTAAGCCACAGGGCCGTAGAGAGTGCAATCGATGAACTACGGCAGTGGCGCGTCGACGCGATTATCATGGTGGCGGCGGTGCTAAGCAACTACTACGATGAAACGTCACAACTGATGTCCGGCATACCCATCGTGGAAATCGATGCAAAACCGGGCGCGAGCGTTCCGTCGGTACTCATCGACCAGTATCTCGGTGGGCAACTTGCCACCCAGCACCTTATAGACCTGGGGCATCGCCAAATTGCCGAGATGCACGGCCCACTGAACGAGTCGGGAGCGGTGGCGCGTCACGCTGCCTGCCTCGACACACTTCAAGCCGCAGGTTTGGCACCGGTCGCCAGTTTGGGGGGCGATTGGTCGGCGCGTAGCGGCTACCGGTTAGCCGGAGAGTTGCTCGCCAACGACACGTTTACCGCGCTGGTGGCTGGCAACGATCAGATGGCACTTGGCGCAATTCGGCGCATCCACGAGAGCGGGCGACGTGTGCCGGAGGATATTTCGGTGGTTGGCTTCGATGACCTGCCAGAAGCGCCTTTTTTTCACCCGCCGCTTACCACCGTGCACCAACCCTTCGCCCGACTCGGCCAAGTAGCACTCACCTACACCATCGACCTCATCAACGAGCCGATAGCCCCGGCCCAACAGGTGCTTATCGAACCGGAGCTAATCGTTCGCAGCAGCACGATGCCGCCGCACCCTAGCCGTTGAGAATGATCTCGCGCTTTTCGGCAGCCGAGCGATAGCAGGCATCGATGATGCGGCTGCGTTGGAGCGCTGCCTGCCCATGGTCATTTGCCCAGTCGCCAGCGTGAATGCGATCCACGAAGTCACGCGCGACCTGCTCATGGCCCGCGCTGTGCGCGCTCAGTTTGGGTTGCGCAACCGTTGGAATATTGCCGACATCGGTGAATAGCTTCAACGAGTTCTCGCGGTCGTAGCTACGTATGTCGATTTCGCCGCCCCCCTCGGTGCCGTATAGTGCCACGCCAAAATCGTCGCCATAGCTACTGTAGGTGGTCCAGCTCACATCGAGCGTAAGCGTTGCGCCCCCCTCGAAGCGGATGAACGCCGACACAAAATCTTCTACATCGTGTTTAGAGTAGTCCACGACTGTGTCGCGATAGCCACGCCCGACGCGGCCATGCTCAGCGTACGATGCCGCGTTCACACTCACAGGTGTCGGCTCGTTCATGAAGTAAAGCGCAAAATCGAGCACATGGATACCAAGGTCGATCATCGGGCCGCCGCCACTCATCGCCTTTTGCGAGAACCAGCCCCCGGCACCAGGAATACCCTGACGGCGCATCCAGTGAGCCTTCGCGTGGTAGATGCGCCCCACGTTGCCGGCATCTATGAAGCGCTTCAGGGTCTTTACGTCTTCGTAGTTGCGTTGGTTCGTGACCATCTTTAGCACGCGATTGTACTTTTCCGCTGCCGCGACCATCCGCTCTGCCGATTCGAGCGTGTGCGCGAGCGGTTTTTCGGTCATGGCATGTTTGCCACTTTCCATCGCGCTAACCACGACCGGTTCGTGCATGAAGTTTGGCGTCGCGGTCGCAATCGCATCGATGTCGTCGCGCACAATGATGTGCTCGTAGTCGGTATAGGCGTTAGGGATGTTAAATCGCGTCGCGACCCGGTTTAGCAATGTCTCGTTGCTGTCGGCAACAGCTAGCACTTCGACATCATCCTGGGCCAGAAAGCCCTGTAGGCTCGCGCGCCCGGCCCAACCTAGCCCAATCACTGCGACCCGTAGCTTGTCCATCATGCTTATTTGCCCTGCGTGCTAATTGGCTCGTACGGCTCGGCGACATTGCCACGCCGAATCGAAGGCGCCTGGTTGTTCGCAGCCCAACGAATGCCGTTGTCGATAACCTGTAGCACCTCGGGCTGGAAGTATATGGGGTACGTCTCGTGGCCGGGGCGGAAGTAGAAGATGCGCCCGTTGCCCCGGTAGAAGCAACATCCGCTGCGGAACACCTCGCCGCCCTGGAACCAACTCACCATCACGAGTTCATCCGGGGCGGGGATGTCGAAGTGCTCGCCGTACATTTCGGCCTGCGGTACAACGAACGTCTCCGGCAGGCCTTCCGCGATGGGGTGCCCCGGCGCAACAACCCAGAGGCGCTCGCGCTCACCAACATCGCGCCACTTGAGATCACAGGAAGTGCCCATCAGCACCTTAAAAATCTTCGAGAAGTGACCGCTGTGTAGCACAAGCAAGCCCATGCCGTCCCACACACGCTGTTGAACCGTGGCGACAACCGCATCGCTGACCTCGTGGTGGGCTTTGTGCCCCCACCATACGAGTACATCGGTGCTATTGAGCACGTCGTCGGTGAGGCCGTGCTCTGGCTCATCGAGCGTGGCAGTGCGTACCTCAAAGTCGGAAACGCTCGAAAGACCGGCGGCAATTGCAGCGTGAATACCGTCCGGGTAAATTGCGCGCACGGCATCATTTTCTCGCTCGTGGCGATACTCATTCCAAATCGTGATATTCAACGGAAAAATCCCCCGTGTTGTCGATTGCAAATGTATGACCGATAAGGACGGAGAGTATACACATTCGGGGGCACCTGGGGCAGGTGGATGTGGATTGGACTTGTTGCCTGGCGGTAATCGGTTTCAGCCGAGTTGCACCCCTGTGGAAGGCGCTCCCAGTAAGTGCGTGCAAACTCGGCTGTCGTTTCTCGTAGCTCGGTACTTAGGGCCTAGCCCTGCAACGCTTCGACCATCGCCAGCATCGCCTCGGGCCTTGGCAGCGGCATGATGAATGTCAGGTCGTTGGTATCCGGCAGTGTCACCCCTTCGAGGATGTTCGGCTCGTTGACAACACCCGGTATCGCCGTGCGGAAACCATGTTGCTCCCAGGCAAGCTCCTGGATTTCCGGGTCTTGCATTGCGTCCATCAGCCGCTCGCCGTTTTCCGTCAGCGCAATCAGTGGATGACTGGAGTATACCGTCGGCACCGGGTAGATGATGCGCACGCTGTTCTGGATGCGGTCAGCGAGGTCCGGGTTGGCCTGCGTCAGTTCGACGAGCAAGCTCTCGTAGTTCGCCATGATGGGCACCGCCCCGGCCCCTTGCGTCACATATTGGTCGAAGAGGTCGCCGCTGCTGTTCTCCATGAGACCTTGCGCACTGTAGTAATCTTCGATGGTGTCGATATGCGTTTCTAGGTCGTCGAGGCTGGCGACGTTGCCATCGTTGAGCATGTTCAAAAACAGCGCATAGAACATGTTGCCGCTGTTGCTTTGGGTCGGGTCTGTCGTGATGATGCGGAAGCTGTTGATGCGGTCCACGTTGATCGTGTCCCAACCTGGCCGGGTGACCATCAAATCGGTGAGCAGGTCCATGTCGCCAGTGGCGTAGGCCTCGCTACGGTCGTCGACGAAGTTGTTGTTCACCAGCCCGATGAACACATCATCCCACGTATACAGCACCAGCGGCGAGTTGAAAATCACCTGGCTGTCGACATCCATGGTTGGGTGTTCGAGTCGGAAAATCTCTTCGGCGGAGGTATTCGACGGCCAAAGGCAATCGACACCTGCAAGCTGCGACTCCGTCAGGAAAGCTTGCTCGATACTGCCCGCCGTGCGGTAGTCCACCGAGAGCTGGTACTTCTGCTGAAGCAAGCGCTGTACCTGTTCGTTGTCCAGGAAGTCGTCCTTCTCGCTGCCGATTATGCACGCGACTTCGACGCTCGGCAGCAGGTTAAACGCGGTGTTGACCCACGCAGCGGCCAAAATCCCCACGACGCCCACCACAAAGGCGATGATGATCAAATTGCGCGGACTCATCTTGATACGCATTGGTGTTTTTCGTCCCCTTCTTGCTGTTGGTCAAAGGGGGCGGGGAGGCCCGCCCCGGCGTCCTGGGTCGTCGCTTAGTTGTACCCCTTCGCACTGCGGAACGCACCGATGAGGTCACTGCGCCCGTCGAAGATGCGGCCTGTGGTGCGATCCACAAAGGGCTGCACCTGGTCTTCACGGGCACCGCCGAACGTAATCACAAAGATGGGGATGTCGTTCTCGCTGTTGTTCAGGTGTGTGTTGAGCGTGGACTCCTGGCCTTCGTTGTCTTCGCCGTCTGTCATAAGGATGACCGATGGAAGGCACTCATCGGTGCGAACTTTGTCCAGCCATACCAGCGCCTCACGGGCCGTACCGAAGATGTTCGTACCGCCACCGCTGTCGATACTTTCTGCGCGGGTATACAGCCTGTTGAGCGCGTCGGCGTCGTTGCCTTCCACAGTCCAATCCTCAAGGTTGGTGATATTGATGACGCGGTCGTTGAACAGAATAACTGTGGTCACGTCGTTTGGCGTCGCCTGGATGAGGAACTGGCTGGCAGACTGCTGGTTCAAGATGGTGCGCAGGCCCGCATTGGCGTTGCGTTCACCGTCGCCGTCCATACTGCCGGAGCGGTCGACAGCGATGACCGTGCATGACGGGCGACGGAAGGAGGTCTGGTAGAGGTCGAGCGCCTCGGCGATGACGTCTGTCGTGGGGAAGCGAATCGGTTGGATAACCTGCTGTACATCGATGTTCCACTCTGGCCGGAAGACCGAAGTATCCACCGAATCCAGTTGTAAGCCGATGTTCCCGGCGCGGCGGCCCTGTGCGAGCAACTGTGCCTGCGCCTCGTCGGTCAGCAGGAACTCCTGAAGTTCCAGGAAGATCGCTTCTTTTTCCTCACCGCTCGTGCTGATGTACCCCAGCGGCGAGTCGGCAATTGCCAGGCCGTCCTCGGGGTAGATGGCGACCAACGGCTGGCGGCCACTATTTGCAAGTTCCTGGTTCGCCTCGATGACGAGCGCTTCGTAGTTCACCATGCCATCGTACAGGTCATAGGTTTCCAGGAATAAGTCCTTCAACCACCCGCTCGACCCGCTGGAGCGGTCGACGGTGCCAAGGATGCGCTTGATTTGATCCTGCACGGCATCAGATTCAAGGTCGTCCATCGTGATAACCTCCGGGCTGCCTGCAAACGCCGAGAGCGCTGCGAAGTAGAAGCTCGCCCCGGAGTTACTCTGTGTGGCAGAGGTCATCATAAAGCGGATGTCGCCGCGTTCGGCTGCGTCGAGAATGTCGGCCATCGTCACGGGTTGGTCCAGCCAACCGAGGTTTTCGGCCACTGGGCGTTTGAGCGCAAACACCACTGGCGAGCGCATGATCGATGTTTCGTGTTCCACGAGGCCTTGCGTATCGCCAAAGGCCAGCCACAGCGTATTCGCGGGCCACACGGCGTCGTATTGGGTGCTGCCTGCTTGTAGCATCCGTGAGATATCCACCGAGCCTTGATAGTCGACTTCGATGGCGTAGTTGTTGGCTTCCGCCCATTCGGTGATGATCGGTTCCAGAGTGCGGTTCTCCGAGCCGGAGACGATACGTAGGGTGCGGTTCTCGGGTGTAGAGCCGATGGCTCCACAAGCGGCAATGAGGGATGTGACAATGAGTACAAGACAAGTGCTAACGAGTTTTTGTGTCATTTCGATGCGACCTCTGCATTCCTGTGTGCACTATGGTACGCTTCGATTGTATGCCCGGTTGCATATCTGTGCTTGCTACCGAGCGGTATTCCCTCAAACTTTGGGGAGATGCCTCACGGTGCGGTGGCACCTGCCCTATAATGGATAATTATCGCACTCGAGAGTGTGTTAGGTTCTTGTTAGGCGTCTTCGCCGCGCCCGGCCCACACGAGGCCACGCTTCATGATGGTGTATACCTCCGGCTGGTTCAGTTCATCCAGCCGATGCCCGATGGAGCAGTAAAACACCCGACCCTCACCCCACTGGCGCTTCCACACGACCGGCATCACACAGCCTTCGATCCACGGCAGATGCTCGCCGCTGAAGGTGGTCGTCGCCAGTACCGTATTCGATGGATCGACGTGCATGTAGTACTGTT
>CAYSVE010000205.1:0-8966 GCA_964434365.1 uncultured Anaerolineaceae bacterium
CTTCGGAGGTGAGGGTTCGAGTCCCTCCTTCCCCACCACCCACCATTGCCCTACTAATTCCGCACAGTGGGGCATATCCACCTCACCCAAAAACTAACCTCACCGCTGAATTCCTCTCTGTAGAAGTAATCGCCTGTTGCGTTACTGATATTCATGGACAAAACAGCCTCGACTTTTTACTTGCCTCAAGTGCAGTAGGCGTTCATCGGGGCTTGAACCACCAAATGCTTCACATTGGCACAGTGATAAGTGCCAATTGAACGAGGTTAAAATTTTCACAAAACGTTCGGTAATCCAACACTGTGCGATGTGTTAAGATGGCAATACCGTAAATGTACCATTGTGATGGATAGGTGTTGCACGTAGTATGGCGATACCTCACATGTCGGTTTCCAACCGCTACCCTAGGATAAGGTGATGGATAACGTCGTCGTATACCACTTGGAAGATGAGTTCTCTCTACGAACGATCATTAAAACCTACGTCAACTATCTGGCATCGGATATCGAACTGGTGCAGTTCGAAAACAGCGATCATATGATGGCTGCGCTTGCCAAGTCTTTGCCAACGGTCGATCTTTTCTTGCTCGATATTCGTGTGCCCGGTGAACGCAACGGGCAGGAAGTCGCTGAACGGCTTCGTCAATTGAATTACCGCGGGCCAATCGTAATCACGTCGGCGTATGATGTGCCCAAACGCGAGTGGTTGCGCAAGTGGAAATGTGACTGGCTCATCAAACCAACCGACGCCATTGAGTTGCGCAAGCAGTTGATTCCACTTGCGAGAGCGTATCACAAGTCGAAAAAAGCCACACCGAGATAGATCGAAACCACTTTCGCTGGCCACGTGCGAAAGCTCGTTAGGTAGCACACGTTAAAAAGTGTTATGATCGGTGCGTAGTTGCCACTAACATTGGATGTCGGGTCGCATCTGGCAAAACGCCAGGGGGTGCTGATGGACAGGATTGTGATTTACCATCTTGAAGACGATAATCCACTCCAGAGCATTATCCGAGCCTACATAAGTTATTTGTCCACCGATGTCGAACTGGTGCAGTTCGAAAACAGTAATCGGCTCATAGAGGCTTTACCCGATTATCTCGCAGACGTAGATTTGTTCCTGCTCGATATCCGGGTGCCCGGTCGGTTAAACGGCAAAAAAGTGGCGGAATACCTACGTGCTGCCGGGTTCGATTGCCCGATCATCATCACATCTGCCTACGAGGTACCCCACCGCGATTGGCTAAGCCAGTGACTGAAAGTCCTGATAAAAGAATCGAGCAGAAATAGCAAACTATGAACCTCTCAGAACTTTTATGAGCCATTTTTTAGTGATTTTCAATCACCGAACTTTTGGCGTATGGCTTAGAGACGTGGCAATGTGTATGGATGATTAAACCGACGCATGCCATCGAAATCCAGAAGCGTGTCATCCCGCTGGCGCGCAAATTTCACGAAGCCAAAAATTCCACAAATTGAAATTTAACCAATACCTTGCTACACTTTGAATTGATGGGGCAAGGGTAACGTACCCTGCCATAAGTGTTTATTAAGGAAAGGAAGGAGACGCCAACTTCTCTTCCAATCACCTTAGAGTACCTGGCTACAGCAGAGTACAAAACGACTCAGGCATACACAATACGCAAGGTTACCAGTCACAGCTAGTGGCATAGATGAATGACAAACCTGCCCTTTCTGCCTTTATTTCGCTCCTCCATACGTGTACGACTGACGCTGCCATTCTTGCTGATCACCATCGCCGTCGCTGGCCTTGGCATCTTTGTGGTGACGCGGCTCGTTGCAGGCAGCATTCAAGAGCGCCTGGGCAACCAACTTGCCGATAGCGCGAAATCGGCTGTGCAGGCCAGTATCGAACTGGAACAGGCTCACCTCGGTGCCTTACGGTTAATGGTCAACACGGTCGATGTCGATGTGGCGATTCGTGAGGTCAATATCGCCGCCATCGATACGCTCCTTCGCCCCCTGGCTATCAGTGAGGGCGTCGATCGCATGATTGTGTTCGACCCGAATGCCACCAACCTCTACCAGTTAGACGCCACAACCGAGAGTGACCCGAATGCGATCGACATTTCTGATTGGCCGAGCGTTGCCCGCGTGCTGGAGAAACAGGCCGATGCCCTGGGCGACAAATTTACTCAGATACATTTCGACGACGACCAGGCGTACTTTTACACCGTTGCACCCGTGTTGTCTGTCGATAATGCACTGGTGGGTGGGATTCTCGTCGGCACGCGGATGACTACCGCTGTCAGTTTCATGCGAGACCAGGCCATCGCACAGGTGGCGTTGTACGCCCTCGATGGCCGGCTCCTGGCGTCAACACTAGCTGAAGACCCTCCTAAACTAACCCCCGCAGAGATCAATGAATTACTCGGTGCGGCAATCGAGACGAGTGTGATCGGTGATCTGGACACTACCGACACTGCCTACCAAACGCTGTTCACGACGTTTCAGCTTCGAAGTGCGCCAGTCGGCATAAAGATGATCGCGCTACCACGCGATTTTGTCGCAGAGCGCATTGGCGTCAGCCGCAACAGTGTGGCACTAGTGTTCATCGCGTTTTTCGTTGTCATTCTCATTGTCGGGTTGTCCATCTCCCGGTCGATCGTCGTACCTCTGTATCGCCTGGTGTTCACAACGAGGCAAATTCGTGACGGAAACCTGGAGCAACGTGCTAGGTTGGTCTCTCGTGACGAACTCGGCGAGTTAGGTGAGTCTTTCGACTTGATGACCGATAAACTCGTAGCGAGAACCCAGCACATCCGACGACTATATGTGGAGCAGCAGCAAGAAACTGCCCGGCGCAATGCGATGCTCGAAAGCATCGGTGACGCAGTACTTGTGTTGGACTCCAACGGGCAGGAGTTGCTCCGCAATAGTGCTGCCGATGAAATGTTCGAAGTGACAGAAACAAACCCCACTGCCGCGAATGAACTCGGTAAGATTATTCGTCAACCCAGCAGCTACTTCGAAGCACAAATTATCCGCCTTGGACAATATCACTACAGCGTGCTTGCTAACGCCGTCACCTTGCGGCCAAAGAAGGGTAAAACGCGTGAGATTGGCCACGTCGTTGCATTCACCGATATTACCGACATCATCGAGGCCGAAAAAGCAAAAGATGACATCATCATGCAAATTCAACACGAACTGCGCACACCGCTCAGTGCTGTAAGCGGCTTTGTGGAGTTGCTCGGAATAGTTAATGAATTGGATGACGAATCGACCGAATTATTACGGAATGCCACCCATCATATTGGCCAACTCCGGTATATGATTGATGAAGTGATCGAAGTAAGTTCGATTTTGTCCAATCGGTTTGAGCTGTCGTTCACGAATGTTGATCTCGTTCATTTGGTCAATCGAATTTTGGAAGAGCATCAAGATCGGCTGGCCGAGAAACAAATCGACCTCCATGTGAGTATGCCGGACCGACTCCCTGTGGAGGCCGATGACAGGCGGCTTCAGCAATCGTTGGAGCACATACTCAACAACGCTCGTCAGTACACGCTGGCTGGTGGTGCGGTGTCCGTCCGTGTTGCGAAGAATGGCACCCATGCCGTCATCGAAGTTAAGGACAGCGGGGTGGGCATCAAGTCCGATGAAATCGATCGAGTATTCGAGCGGATGTATCGGGGCAGCGCAGCCGACGCAGGTGCGACCGACACGCGTGGGCTTGGGGTAGGGCTATTCCTTAGTCGCGAGATCATCGAGCGCCACGGTGGCGAAATCGCGATCGATAGTACGATAGATAAGGGCACAACGGTACGGGTCAGGTTACCCATGCTAAAGCCTTAGAAAGCGACCTATGTTTGGGACAACGCCGCGCCGCAATCGAAGTCGTCGATACCTGCTCATGTACATCATGCTGTTGCCGATATTGTTGCTGGTCATTTGCTGTGGCGCGCAGTTTGGGGTGATGTCGGCAACATTTCGAACTTTCGGCGAAGGAATCGCCCCCCTAGAAACTGCCGATTACGCACCCTGGCAGCAACTCCGCTTCGGTGCAGTGCGTGAAGAGGCTATCACGCAGGCTGTCCAGGAGCGTGCGGCGGCTGCCCAGGTGTATTACTCCACACGGATTGTACCCACTAGCGCAGCCGTAGCGGCGGCGGGCAACGATGCGTTAGCCGACGAGGGTACAAATGAAGCCTCGGTGTTGGGTACATCCTCGCCGCAGGCGATTGCTGTCGCGCCTACAGCTAGCGACGACAGCCCTGCTACGGACGATACTGAGGAAACCGGAGAGGCAACAACCTCCGAGGAACCCAGCGCCGACGAAGTCGACAGCGGCGAAACCGAGGAACCAGCCGAAGAGCAACCCACCGAAGAAGCCCAGGCTGCCGAGCCAGCGGTCACAAATACCCTTCCAGAAGACACCCAGAACCTGCTTACTGAAATTGCTCAGGCAGAGACGACCCTCACGGCGATTGCTCAGGCGACAAACACCCCGCCGCAAGTCTCATCTGCGACGAGTGCCCCGCCGACCGCTACCGCTACTGCATCGACAGGGGCTAGCGAACCGATAAACCCCATCGCATCGTTGAACTTGCCAGTCGCGGCTTTTCAGGCCTTCGAAAGCCAGGGTACGGTGTCGTTTATTAACCAAAGCACCGGCAACATCACATCGTACCAGTGGCGCTTTGGGGACGGTAACGGCAGTGAAACGGCTTCACCCACACATACCTACACATCGAGTGGTAATTACACGGCGACGCTCACGGTGAGTGGCCCTGGTGGGTCCGATAGCGCCAGTGTCATCATTACTGTGTTGCCCGCGCCAACAAACACACCAGAACCCCCGACCGAAGAAGAGGAAGAAGAGACAGAAAGCGAGCCAGTCGCTGTTGCACCACCGCAACCCGTTAGCCTGGGTCTTTCGCTTACCGCGAGCAATTCCACGATCGCGGAGGGCGAAACGACCGTGCTCACACTGAGTGTGTCGAATGGGGGCGGCAGTACTGCGACGAATCTCAACATCGGTTTAAGCGTGCCGTCGGGGTTAATCACAGGTGTCGCCACGACCACAACTGGCACCTACTCCGGGGCTGTGTGGACGATTGATTCACTCGCGGTAGGCGGCAGCGTCCAGTTGACGCTGCCGGTGCGCGCGGCGACCGGGACAGCCGGAACTGACCTGACATCCGTCGCGACAGTTGTGTCCATTTCACCGAGCAATAACGGGCAAAGCACCGCTTCCGATACGATAACGGTAGTGCCTAACATCGAGGCGGACCTCGCACTCACGCAGGCGCTCTCCAACGATGTGCCGAACGAAAACGACACCATTCGCTACGACATCGTTGTACAGAACAACGGTCCCAACGATGCAAACAATGTTGTCGTGTCCGATACCCTGCCGGCGGGGATTTCGTTGGATAGCAGTTCGGCCACTGTGGGTAGTTTTGCTGGTAACTCGTGGACCATCGGAACACTGTCGGTGGGTGCTACAGCCACGCTGCAACTGTTTGCTACGGTCGATGCAGGAACGTCGGGGCAGGTTCTGGTGAATGTTGCCAGCATCAATGCCGATGAACCCGACCCAAACACAGCGAACAACAGCGCAGCGACCTCGCTTACGGTGCAGAACCCCGCCAGCGCCGATCTTCACATCGATATCGCGGTCGATAATGCGACGCCCCCCGAAGGTGAGACGATCAACTTTTTGGTGACTTTGACGAATAATGGCCCGGTAACTACAAATTCCATCGTGGTAGATGCCGCGTTGAGCACTGGATTTACACTCGTTTCCAGCATGGGCGATGGTACATACACAAGTGGCACATGGACCCTCGCCAGCCTCGACGCCAGCACAAGTGCCACGATCAACATCCGGGCGATTGTCGACGGGGGGACTGGGGGCAGTACCCTGACTCAGCCAGTGTCGATCACATCTGCCGACCGACCAGACCCGATGGGTGACAACGATAGCGCCACCACGATGGTTATGGTGCAGGTGCCAGTGGATATTCAGGTGACGACCAATGCCGACGCCATGGTGGCAGAAGGTGAAGTCAACGAGACGCTCGTCAGTGTCACCAATCTGGGGGCGGTCGCTGTCGATAACGTGCAGGTGCAGGTCGGTTACCCAATCGCAATCACCGACAACGGCAGCGATGATCCGGCAGTGTGGTCGGCACCTGTGGCCGATTTCGGTACACTGGCACCCACACAAACGAAAACGCTCCGGCTGTTCACCTACCCCACCAACGGATTTTCTGGCACCGACCAGACGATCACACTATCGCTAATAAGCTCGAATCCCTCGGACGATGTGCCAGCCAACGACATCGCTACACGCACGCTGACTGTAACACCGGGGCTGGCTGATCTGGAGATCGTAAGCTGGACGACGGACAACCCGACCCCCAACGTCGGCGAACCCTACACCTTTACCCTTGTCGTTCGCAACAATGGCCCTAGCAACACATCTGCGGCGGTTCGGGGTGGGTTGGGCGACCCTGGTTTAGATTTTGATGGCGAAACGCCCGACGCGGGGTCCTTTACATCGGGTTCGCAATGGGTCATTCCAGATTTTCAAGCGGGGACGACCCATACCCTGTTACTGTTCGGTACGGTTAGACCAGGGTTCGAAGGCCAGACCATCGTTCGTAACCGTGAATTTGTGTCTAGCACGTACCCAGACCCAGACTCTACACCGAACAACAACGTGACGACCGAGGATGATTATGGCGAGGTCACGATGAACGTACAACCCGCCGCCGGGGCCGACCTCGAACTGACGCAGATGACATCGACATCGGCAGTGGACGTGGGGCAGACCTTCAATTACGTGTACACGATTCGGAACAACGGCCCCGACCCGGCTACGAACATCACCCTCGTGAATGCGCTGCCGCCCGAAGTCGAATTCGTGAGTTCCGGCGAGTGCGCAGCAACCGGGCAAGATGTGACGTGTACGCTTAGCGGTACGCTCACGGTTGGTAATACCTTCAACGCGACGATCAATGCAAGGGCAATTGGTGCAGGTGACCCGGTAACGAACGTCGGTACGGTGTCGGCAAGCGAGACTGACCCCGATACAGCAAATAACGTGGCATCCGCCGATATTACAATCAATGCGTTGCCCACCGCCGATCTCGACTTTTCGACATATACGTTCGATAATCTGAACCCCATACCAGGTGAGCAAGTCACCGCGACCCTGAGCATCACCAATAATGGACCCGATGTGGCCACGAACATTCGGTTGAGCCGTAGCATGGGGTCGGGTAACCTCGGCGACATCGATATGGTGACGTTGACACATGGCACCAGCACCGGGCTAAATGGGGCCCAGCAGTGGAATATTCCATCGTTGAACAGTGGCGAAACGGCGACGATGACGGTCGTGCTGACGGTAACTGCCCCAGTCGGTACCACAATCACCCGGTGGCGCGAGATCATCGCGAGCGACCAGGCCGATCCTGACTCGACACCAGGCAATGGTGACCCAGCCGAAGACGACTACGGTACTTATACGGTGGTGGTCGCCGCGCTCGCGGACTTGCGTCTAGTATCGCTATGTTCCGTCGACCCCTTGCTGGAACGCAACTGGCGCGTAGACAATAGTAACCTGGTCGATGTCGACTACACATGGGATTGGTTTGGCAATGCGACAACTGGGAGTGGAACGGTCCCGGAAACCGGTAACGACACATTCTCTTCGCCGGGGTCTCCATCGGGTTCCTATACGGTGCGATTATTCGTGGATGGCGTCCAGAACGATGTCGCTGCAAGCAGTGGGCAAATTTGCGATGTCGACCTGGGGATTGCTATCGCAGCAGATGATACGGTTCCAGATGAAGGCCAAACGGTCACGTATACGGTTACACTCACCAATGTCGATACACGAGACGCCACACAAATTGAAGTAACGAGCCTTGTGCCAACCGGCCTGACCTACGGTTCTTCGGTGCCGTCGCAGGGCATGTACGACGACGCGACCGGCGTGTGGGATGTGGGCACGCTCGCCAGCGGTAGCACTGCGACACTGGATATCGTCGCGACTGTGGACACCGGTACCAGTGGTAACACCATCACAAGCACAGCGGCGATCACAAATGCCTTGCAGCCAGATGCAAACACAGACAACAACACTGCCACCATAGACGTCATCCCTGTGGTAGCGCTTGGTGACATAAATATCGGCCCACCCGATAATCTGTATGCGCTCGTGTCATGTGGCACTGAGGTAACCGTTGACCTTGGGAGCACCCCCATTACGCCTGGTGACGGCTACGATTTTGTCTTCTATGATCGGGATGCTGGCAGCTTCGTCAACTTCGAGCGACGCACGATTGCGATAGCAGAAGACCCAGCCGGTCCGTTTACCGAGGTGTTCAACTGGGGCGATGGTGTACTGGATGTCAATACATCGCTGGGCGCTGCTGGGTGGGGCGGCGCAACGGGGCTGGGCGCTGGCGAAGGATACACACTAATTCCGGCTACAGCCCCACCGATGGTCGGTGAAAACCCTACCGTTTCGGGGGTTGCCATCGACATCGATGCGCTGGGGCTTACTGGGTCGTACCGATATTTCAGAATGCAAGTGCCGCCGTGTCTGAATCAGGAGGCGGAACTTGATGCGATTGAAATTCTGGCATAAATGCGCAGATCGCATATAAATTATGTTGGAACACGGCTGGGTGCGTCGATCGTGGCGTTCGGTTATTGATCTAAATGGCGCTTTCACGTACAATCCATTGTTAGGCACTTGGTTGTAACACGCCAATCAGTGACGACGACATGGGGTAGGTATTTGCGCCGAGGGCAAGTAGCGACCAAATCTGCGGTGCCATATCCCTCTCTCCCCATTTTCCCAACTTGAGGGCACAGAGATGCCTTTTTATCGTTTGCAGGCACCCGGCGACCTGGCAAGGAAACACACTTGAACGTTCAAACCGAAACACTCGAAAACCATATAGCTCGTCTCACGGTAGAGAT
>CAYSVE010000206.1:0-8948 GCA_964434365.1 uncultured Anaerolineaceae bacterium
AGAACCCATGAGGACGATGGCGCCGCCGCCAGCCTTGATAAGCGCGGGCACAGCTGCCTTACAGGTAACGACCATACCGCGCAGGTTTATCGCCATCACACGGTCCCATTCTTCGATCGGCATCTCGATGAACTCGGCGGTGTTGCCGCCGACCCCTGCATTCGCGAAAACGACATCGAGCCTTCCGAAGTGTTCCACCGCTTGGCGGACCATCTCCGTGCAATCGTCGGGGTTCGTAACATCGGCCTGCACAGCAATCGCCTTTTCGCCAACGGCGTCCACAGTGGCCTGGGCACTCGCCATGTCGACATCGGCCACGACAATTTGCGCGCCTTCTGCGGCAAAGCGTTGCGCGCTGGCACGCCCGAGTGCACCGCCCCCACCTGTTACCAACGCTACTCGGCCCTCGAAGCGATTCATTGGCTCACCTCTATCTGTCGCTGGGCTGGCGGTGTGTTGCGGCTCTTGCGGACGACCAGCTCGCCGTCGATGACCACGCCAGAGATTCCAGGCGTATCGCCGATAGCGAGGGTGGCAAGTGCATCCTCTGCGACTGTACCCACCGGCGCATCCATGATGACGAGGTCGGCTTCGAGGCCGGGGGCAATGCGGCCAGACGGCAGGTTGTAGACGTTTGCGGTGGTACCACTCGCCATTGCAATCGCCTGCTCTGGCGGAATACTGCCCAGCGCGCTCACCCACGCGATGGTCCGCAACATGCCAAGTGGAATAACCCCCGTGCCTGAGGGCATATCGGTACCGATGACGATGCGGTCGAGGGCGTCGTGTTTGCGCGCAAGGTCGAGGATACGTGGGATTATCGCCACATTGCCACACTGGATGATTTCCAGCGCGGCGTCGGTTTCGGTGATGATCTGCTCGATGTCCTCTATCGCCGGGGCAGTGGGGCCACCGTTGAGGTGTGAGGCAACATGTGGTTTCACCCACAGTGCGTGCTCGGCGCGGATAGCGTCGCTGCCGGGGATCGAGGCACCCCCGATGTGCATCATCACGGTCATGCCACTGCGTTTGGCCCACCCAATCATTTCAGCGACTTTAGGCCAATCGTGGAAGCCACCTAGCCCCACTTCGCCCAGGTGACGCACGCCCTCGGTCGCCATTTCTTCGAAGTCGCCTTCGGTGAGGCCAGCCTGTAGCAAAAGCCCGCCGCCCTGCACCTTCATGCCCCCCGGGCGGTAGGTCGCCCATGCCTTCGCGCCGACGATTGCCATCGACTTAGTGCCGATGGCCCCGGTGGGCCTCCCCGGCATATGCACCTCCCCAGCCGAGATCATCCGTGTGACGCCACCATGCACGCAGCTCGCGATAAAATCCACAACTTTTTGGCGCGGGGTGTAGTCTCCGATGACCGGGTGCACATGCGAGTCGATGAGGCCGGGTATAACAGTTGCTCCATTGGCATTAATGTGCACACCGTCATCGCTGGCGCTTAGGCCTGTACCCACCTCGGCGATTTTGCCCTCCTCCACGCGGATAGAGTCCCCCCCGATGAGGGGGGATGCGTAGTCACCAGAGACGATCTGCCCAATATTGGAGATCAACATCCCGCTCATTTATACGGCGGCCTTTTTCTTTTCCAGCGCAGCCAACAGTTCATCGAGCGTCGTGATGTCGCCGTAGTGAGTTTCGATGTCGTACAGGGTGACCTCCTGCGCTTCGTGGCTGGTCGCCATCACGAGGTCTTCGGGCACGATGACCTTGTAGCTGAGGAAGAACGCATCGTGCACCGTCGAGCGGACGCAGATGTTCGTTACGACCCCTGTGACGATGACGGTGTCGATGCCGCGCTCGCGCAGGGTGAGGTCGAGCGAAGTTTGGAAGAAGCCACTGTAGCGTCGCTTGGGGATAACCACATCATTGTCTGCAATAGGTAATTCATCGACGACCTGCGCGCCCCACGTCCCCGCGATGCAGTGCACCACGCGCGTCTCGAATAAGCTGTCGTCTTCTGGCAGCGTTTGGTTAAGCCACATGACGGGCATACCGGCACCGCGAGCGGCCTCCAACAGTTTTTGGTGCGGTTCATACAACACATCGCCACCTTCGAGGACCATCGCGCCGCCGTCTTTGAAGAACTCGTTGAGCATATCGACAACGAGTACGGCGGTCGTTGCCGGGTTGAAGTCTAGTGGCTTGCCGACACGCTGATCGGAACGTTTTTCGGAAAAGGAGTTCGTAGTACTCATGATGGGTCACATCCTTATCTATCTTCGATTGGTTTGCACATGCGAGGAAAACAATATGAACACGCGGCTAGGTCAGCCCGTCCTCACCTTTTACGTCACCGAGTTCCAGCCCACCCACACGTGGATGAGGCCTGCCACCATCGGTCACGGCGATGATCACGACGATTTCGTCCGGCCCGGGCGCATCGCCGATGCGATACTCCATTGCGTCGAAGTGTGAGCGGACCTTCATCGCGTCTTTGTAGTGCAATGGCACATCGATGGCTGTGCCGGGACCGCCTCTCTTTTTCGCCGAAGGGATAATCGCCTTACCGCCGTTGACCGTCTCGCGGAGCGGAGCACCCAAACGAGGGTGCATCAGCGCGGCGGCGTGTTCGAGTTCGCCGTTCATCCCGACGATGACGGCCTTACCATAGCTATGTGGCGAACCGCCCAGTTGCGCGACCGCCGTCTCCCCGAGCAGCTTACCCAGTTCGGCTCCAGCTTCGTACAGTCCCGTCAGGTCTTCGGCATATTCCCCGGCAAACGGGTTCTTGATGACCGCACCTGAGGCAACCTTGTACAACGGTGCCCCCAGTTTGCGGAAGCCCTCCTCATAAATCACATCGACAATCGTCTGAATGCGAACTAATTCCATGCGTAGTCCTCCCAGGTGTATTGCGCTTTATAGCCCAGCATCTTTTCCGCTTTCGATGTATCCAGCAGCGAGCGGTTGCCCTCAAAGCCGGGTTTGATCTCCGTCTCGGGGTAAAACTCGCGCACCAATGGGGCGGTATCGCCGTTCATAAACGAATTCGCCGCACTGATGAAAAACGCCTCGTGCCCGGTGATGTTCGCCTGGAGGCTGAGCGCGCAGGCTTGCCCCACGTCGCGCGTATCGACATAGCTCCACAGGTTGGTTGCACCGCCCGCGGGGTGATCCCAGAAGGGGGTCAACTGCTCCCTGAACGTGTCCGGCGAGTGAATCCACGGGAAGCGCAGGCTAACTACGGAGAGGGCGCGGTCGCAGCGCGCAACGAACGCGTCGGCGATGTCCTCACCCAGCGTTTTCGAGAGCGCGTAGGCATCCTGTGGCGCGCGCGGGTGGCTTTCATCAATGGGCACATACTGCGGCGCGACTCGGGTATAATTGAATGGTAACCCTAATACCGACACGCTGCTCACGTAAACTACACGCGGAATCCGCAACGAAGCAGCCACCTCGAACACGTTAAATGTCGACAACGTGTTGGTACGAAATACCTGCTCAGGCGTGTGGTAAATCGGGCGCGGAATGGCCGCAAGATGTACAATTACCTCGGCACCGTGGCACGCACCGTACACCTGCCCCAGGTTTTCGCAATCGACGAGGCGATACTCGGTGATAGGCCTGGGCAGTGGCACGCGGTCGATGCTTATCACATCGTGTCCGCTGGCTAGCAAGTGTTCCACCACCGAAAACCCCGCGAGGCCACTGCCCCCGGTGACAGCGACCCTCATACCGTGCTGTCCGCTTCGCTCACCGGTTCCATCCACGTTGGCCCACCGACGGTCGTCACGCTGAGGTGTGCCATGTTTGTGCCCTTCACGGCCCCATGCCAGTGCTTCTCCCCAGGGGGGATGTAGATGGCATCGCCGACCTGCGCGATGAACTTTTCCCCGGCTTCATTGCCGAAGCGACATTCGCCCTCCACGACGTAGAGAATTTGCTCGCCGGGGTGGGTGTGCCAGTGGGTGACCGCGCCATCTTCGAAGCGCACCAGCGCGAGCCGTACGCCGTCCTCCTGCTGCATCTTCAAAATGCGCTCAAGATGTGCGGTCCCGGTGACCTGCTCGTTCGCTGCGTGTTCACGCTCAGCTTTGGTTACAAATTTCATCAAATTCTCTCCCCGAGAATATCGTTACGCTAAAAGTAGAGGACGCTCGCAACAAGGTGCGCACCCCAGATGTACAACGCCACGGCAATCGCCAGTGCGGCATACGCCGACCGAGGCGCACCACGCATTTCACCGTGCACCAGACCCCAGAACTGCACCCAGAGGCCAGCCGTCATGCCGAGGGGCCAGGCTATCGCCGCGCTGATTTGCGCCGTACCAAACGTGTGAATGATGTTGCCACCGTAATGGAACAACCCGGACATCAACCCCCAGCGGTGCACCCGAAACCCGGCTTCCCAGATGCAGTGCCACTGCCGCTTCACCGTGAGCACCACACCACTGCTCAGCCAACTGCCGATGGCCGCGCCCGTGACCAGCATCGCCATAAACGGTAGCACCGCGAGGCCGTTCGGTTGCGTCGTCGAGCGGAGGCCGTACGCGAGGGCCAGCGTGTACGCGGGGATAAAGGTGCTGGCAATCACAGCGAGGCCAAGGCCGCGCCACAAATCCCGCATAGTTGTCGGCATTCCCGGTGCGGCATTCCCAAGTGTGCTGTGCACACGCAATCGCCCCGCGACAAGGCCCATCATCACCGCAGAGAACAAAATTGCCGCTGCGACGAATATCCGCAAAGCCGATGCACCCGCTGGCAGGCCACCGATGAAGATCGAAATGCTGGTGCCGCCGAACAAGTTCACCGACGATTGCAGCGGTTGCGCCAGCGATAACCCCAGCATGTGCATGACCTGTAACGAGAGCCGTAGGCCCATCACATAGCCGACACCACACACCAGTGTGACCCACACACGGCTGGCGTCCGCGCGAAATGTGTCGCCGATGTTTGCGAATAGCGCGCCTTGGTCGAGCAAAACACCTACTGCCCACACAAACACGAAGGAAAATGTCAGCGCCGTGAGCAGAAACGCATCGATAGGATAGTTGCCGATGTGCTTCAGCGAGATAAACCACGACCCCCACAGGAACGCTGCGAAAAGCGTCATGCCAGTGGCCACTGTGAGCGGGAGTTCTGGGCTTAGGTTCACGAGACGTGATCCGTTTCTTGCAGTACGGGCAGCGGTCGGTCGGTCATCACCCATAGGGCCTGGGTCGTCAGCAGCGCAACAAACGTGCCAAGCACAAGCAATACCGGCCCAAGCAAAACGATGCCGATGAGATTGATGCCGAATACCAACAGGGCTGTCAACAGGGCATACAGGGGTGTGCTAACAACCAGGCGCACCGTCAACCGCAGCACACCGATCGGTGATTGCTCTGGCACAGCCAGCAGGATCGGGAACACAAACGGCTGGCAAACTAGCCAGAACAACAAGAAATAGATGCTTACTGCTGCGAGATAGTTCAATACAGCAACCGGTGAATTCACCCAGAAGAACAGCGAGAAGACAATCAATGCGCCTATCAGCAGATTCAAGGTGGCGGCGAGCGTACTGCGCAAAAAGTGGCGCCGAAAGCCCGCAAAAAATGCCTGCCGTGGAGTAAACGCGCCGTCAATGCGGTCGGTGATTTGCTGTTCTACGGCAAAGTAGATGGCCGCCCGCGCTGCCGGAATGCTCAGTAGCGGCACCGATAGCAGCAAACCCCAGAGGTTAATCTGTATCCACACGGGTAAGTCGCGGAAGAGTTGCTGCCCACTGAAAATCAGTAACCCCAGCGGATCGCGTTCGAATAGGCGTCGTGTTGTCATGCCGAGGCTGACCCCCGGCTCACACGGCGTGTGCCACGTCGGCGTGCTGAAATTACCCCCACCCCCAGGAGTAAAGGCATCGCCGCCAAGGTATAGGGTAACCATGTACGCCCTGCATACAGCGGACGAATTTCGCGACGGCTACCCGGTATCGCGTTCCCATCGGCATCCACTAATTGCAGCACAACTGCACCATCGACCGGAATTTCCACAGGAAAGCCATCGAAGCTTGGCTGCTCGCTGACGCTTGGGTCCCATGGGATGATGTCATAGCCGCGTGAGTCTGTCGCAAGCTGGCGCACGTAAAACGGTGTCATCGTGATCGCCTGCATACCACCACCACGTTGGATCTGCGCCGAAGCGTCGGTGAGGGGTTGTTGCAACACCCACCGGAATTGGTCCGCGCGAGACACGTCACTTTGTGGATTATTCAGGTTAGTGTAGTGGCGCGTGTTGTACTCGCGCGCAGTGTAAGGCCGTAAATATACCGTCGTGCCCGGCTGAGCGTAAATCACACTCTGTGGATTGCGCGACTCCTCTGGGCGCGTCCAGCGCGATTGTGGCGTGACCTCATAGGCTACGCCCTCGCGCCGTGCGCGGAAGGTCACCAACCGTTTTTCGCTACCCGGTTGAACTGTGCCATCGGGCAAGCGCATCCGCAGGCAATACTCGCCGACGGGTAACGACAACACATAACCGGAAATTAAATCGGTGCTGAACTGTGTCAGCGGGGGGGGTGCCTCTGGCCGGACGGGTAAATCGTTGGGGTCTACGGTGCCGGGCGCATTATTGCGTGTGATCTCGCGAAGTTCCTCGCGCCACGCTTGCTCCTCGCGCGCGTGCGCGAATAAGTCCTCGCGATAGCGTGCCTGCGCCTGTTCGAACGCGTCGAAGGCGGTTTGCGCGTTCGTACCGCTGATGAGCGTGACAGTACCCAAAATATCATCGGAGTCGTACTGAATCACAAAGTCGGTGAGGGGTACCTCGGTGAGGACGCGCCCGGCCTGCAACACTTCGAGCGTGCCTTCCACAAGGTCATTCTGGCGCGCCCAGTCCGCCAGGAACTCGTTGGTCAGTGGCCAGTAGTAAACCAGTGTGCGACGCGGCGCAATCACATTTTCGACATCCGCCAGCAGGTACATCGTCTGGACATCGGGGGTGGCGAGGCCGCTGCTGTAGCCTGCCCCATCGAAGTGCGTTGTCGCGTACACGAAGCTCTCTACACGCTCGGGGGCTTGGGCGGCGGCCAGCGATGTAACGACCAGCAGACAACTCGCCAGCGCCACGATAACCCATCGATCGCGTCGTCTATCGCTCATCTGCGGGTTCCTCGCCAGCTCAACAGCGCGATGCTGGCACCTAGCATCGCAATTGCTTGAACCAAAAGAACACCCAGGTGCAGCGCAAACACTGACGTTGCATTGTCTACGAGGGCGGTCATGGCACGTTGCAGTTGTACGATCGGCGAAACCCAACCAAGCACAGACGTTGCGCGGTTTAATGCAGCGCGCAGCACCAACAGTGGGTCGTTCTGGGTGGCGGCCTCCGGCGTGGGGACGACCCCCGTTACGATGACGGCGGCTTGCAGCGCAATCAGCAGGCCGACTACCAGCACAAAGAGGATCAGCGAATTACGTGAGCGCCCACCAAGGGTGGCCGTCAGCAGGCCGAAGGCGACCACTGCGGCCGCACTGATGACGCTCATCAGCAGGAGCCACACCACCGCCAATGAGAATGACAGGCCGAGCGCCCACACCAATATGTTCGCCCAGATGAACAGCACCGCTAGCGCCAATGAATATACCCGAAGCGCGGCAAGGAACTTCCCAAGCAAGAACGCCCCTGCGTTGACTGGTCCATAGAAAAGCACTTCCAGCGTGCCGAGGTCGTGCTCGCGTGCGGTCGACAGCGAAATTTGCAGGGCCACGTAGATCGAGAGCAGCGTCGTTGCAGCATACAACGGCGGGAAGAGAGGCTGTGCGGCAGGGAATACGGCGTTGCGCTGCAAAAATCGAAGGTCGTTGTGGACCAACACCGCCGCAATAAACAGGCTCACGGTCAGCACCACATAGCCATCGATGCCGATGAACAGCGCCCGGCTGCTTCGTTGTTCGATAGCCGATGCGGCGCGCCATACATCAGCGATCATGTTGCATCTCCTGTGCAAGTGACGTGGCGTGCGCCTCGGTGATGGTCACGAACGTTTCTTCCAGCGAGGTTTCTAGCACCCGCATCCCCTGGACAATCGCGCCGCAGTCGGCCAGGGCGCGCGCCAGTACACCGCGATGATCACCGCCCTCGATGGTGTGGATGGTGTACACATTGCCTGTTTGCTCTACGCTGGCGATGAAAGGCAGTGCCTCAAGTCGAACTACCAAATCATCCGGCCCTTCGACGAGGTCAACCTCGATGCGTGCACCGCCGCCGAACTTCGTTTGGAGTGCGGAAGGGCTATCCTCAGCGATGAGGCGCCCCTTTGCCACGATACCGACGCGATCGGCAGTTTGCTCGATTTCACCGAGGATGTGCGACGAAATGAGCACCGTCGTGCCGCCACGATTGGCTTCGAGCAATAGCTCGCGCACCTGAATGATGCCGTATGGGTCGAGGCCGGAAAGCGGCGCATCGAGGATCAGCAGGTCGGGTTTGTGTAGCAGTGCCCGTGCATGGCCGAGCTTGCGCTTCATCCCAGTCGAAAAGCTGTGGATGACACCATCGGCCCACTGCGCTAGGTCGAGCCGTTCCAGCAGGGTCATCGCGCGCGATTGTGCATCCGACACTTGGTAGATTTCCCCAAAGAACAGCAGATATTCCAGGGCGGTCATCTCATCGTAAAAGCTCTGATACTCCGCAACGACGCCGATCCGCCGCTTGATCGCGAAGGCGTTTCGCGCGAGGGGTTGACCGAAAATTGCGATTGACCCGCCAGTGGGCTTTAGTATGCCGAGCAGCATCATGAGCGTGGTGGTTTTCCCTGCGCCGTTCGGCCCCAAAAAACCGTAGATTTCGCCTGGGTTCACGGTGAGGTCGATGCCCTTGACCGCTGTGAAGTTCCCAAAGCGCTTGACGAGGCCGTGCGTGCGAATCATAGCGGTTTGGCGCTCGCGATTGTTTGTTGGAGGAGTTCGTGAGCGCGGTTGCGTTTATCCGCGTCGATAGATGGTAACCCAGGCACCTTCA
>CAYSVE010000207.1:0-8877 GCA_964434365.1 uncultured Anaerolineaceae bacterium
GGCGCGCAGGCTAACTTGTTTCTAACGCCGTTGCGGCACAATGATAACCTGTTGTGTCGTGACGGAGTGTTATCGTGTTATTCGATTTTGGCGAGCAAGCCAAGGCTGATGCTGTTTACCACCGTGGCATCGAGGTTTATGGTGAGCGGCCCGTAAGTACCTACAAACAAGACCCGCTTCACCAACTCATCGCGACGATGTTGTCTCACCGTACCAAGCGCGCCGAGGAATACGCCGCCTACGACCGTATGTGGGTGCGCTTCGGTAGCTGGGAGGCGATCCAGAACGCGCCGATCGATGACCTCGTGGAGACGCTTAGCCCCGTGCGCTACCCGGAGAAGAAAGCCCCGGATATTCAGGCGGCGTTGGCAACGATTTACGCACAGCAGGGTACCTACGCTATCGACTTTCTGGCGGATTTACCGACGGCGGACGCCCTTCACTGGCTAATGAGCCTGCGCGGAGTAGGGATCAAAACGGCATCGCTCGTGCTGCTGTTTGCCTTCGAAAAGCCGGTGATGCCGGTCGACACCCATGTTTATCGCGTGACGAAGCGGCTGGGCCTTATCGGCCAAAAAACTAACGCCGACCAGGCCCACACGCGCCTGCTGGAAATCCTGCCGAGTGAACCGTATCGGTTATTCAACTTCCATGTGAATATGATGCGGCACGGGCAGCGGGTGTGCCATTACAACAATCCGGCGTGTATCCGTTGCCCGCTGCAAGGTTTGTGCGACGATTACAAGCGCCGCAACAAATCGGCGAGGCCTAACTAAACTTCCCTGGGAAGACCTCGCGCGCAAGTGCTTCTTCCTGCTCCACAAGCTCGCGAATCGCGGCGATGCCCTTGCCCCAGAAGTTCGGGTCGTTGAGGTCCACGCCCACCTTACCCAAAATATTCGCCGGGTAGTCGTTGCCGCCAGCCTTCAGCACATCGATGTACTGCGGCACGAAATCGGCACCGTGCTCGCGGTATAGGTTGAACAGCGCCAGCACGAGCAGTTCACCGAAGGCGTAGGCGTACACGTAGCCCGGCACCTGCAAGAAGTGCGGTACATAGCTCCACCACAGCCCGTAATCCTCGCGGAGTGTCACGCTATCGCCGAACATCGCGACCTGCGTGTTCATCCACAATTCACTCAGGCGCTCGGTGGAGAGTTCACCTTCGTTGCGGCGGGCGTTGTGCATGGTGTCCTCGAAGCGGTTCATGCTAATTTGCCGGAAGACCGTTGCGAAGGTGTCTTCGATTTTCTCCGTGAGCATTGCCAGGCGCACCTTCGGGTCGGGTTCGCGCTCGGTCATATCGGTGAACACGAGCATTTCGCCGAATACACTGGCCATTTCAGCGGTGGTGAGGGGCGTGTCGGCACCGAAGAGGCCCTGTGTTTGCCCTGCCAGGTACTGGTGCACACCATGCCCCAGTTCGTGCGCAAGCGTAGAAATATCGCGCTGACGCCCGGTGTAGTTCACCATCACGAAGGGGTGTGCGGTTGGCGTCGTTGGTGCCGCGAAGGCTCCTCCGCGTTTGCCTTCGAGCACGGGCGCATGAATCCAGTTCTTCTCGAAGAAGTACCCGGCGATTTCGCTCATCTGCGGGCTAAACGCTTCGAAGGCTGTGAGCACCGTCCTGCGTGCCTGCTCCCAGGGGATGTCTGTACGTTCGGCGTCGAGCGGCATGGGCGCGTAACGGTCGTAATCGTAGAGTTCATCGTAGCCAAGCAGCACCCGCTTGAGGTTGTAGTGGCGCGCGACGAGGTCGTAGTTGCTTGTTACCGTTTCGATAAGCGCGTCGACAACCGCGTCGGGCGCTTTGTTCGATAGGTTACGGCTACTTACCCAGCTTGGATACCCGCGCATACGGTCGCTTGAGGCTTTGTCTGCGGCCAGCACGTTGAAGATATACGTGAGTTCCATACCGCGCTCACGCAAACCCGCCGTGACACTGTCTGCCGCTTTGGCGCGCGTCTCGCGGTTTTCATCGTGCAGCTTGGTGAGTACCTCGCTCTGCGTAAGTTGCTCGCCGTCATACTCGAAGCGCATCGCGCTCGTTAACTGGCTGAAGAAACGCGACCACGCGCTGCGCCCGGTGACGGACTTCTCCACGAGTAATTTTTCCTCGATCTCGCTGAGTTGGTACGGCTTGAAGCGCCGTTCGGCTTCGAGGTAGTGCCGGTATTTGCCCACCGCCGGGTTATTGATGATCGCTTCGGCCCTATCGTCGTCGACCTCGTTCCACTCCAGGTCGAAGAACAACATCTTCTGCTGTAGCTCCGAGTTGAACTCGGTGATGCGCTGCATCAGTGCCCCGGTGGTGGGGTCGTTGGTGTTTACCGAAAACTCCAGGGAGGCATAGCTACCGAGCCGTACGACGGTATCGTACATTGTCTCAATCGCGCTGAGGGCTTCTGCGATTTCGCCCGCATTCAGGTCTGCCACGCGGCCCCGATATTGTTGTGCAAACGCATCCACCTCTGCCGTGAGTTTTTCCATGTCGCTCTGGATGGCGGGGTCATCGAGGGTGCTGTAAAACACCGATAGGTCCCAGAGGACGTTTTCTGCGCCGGTTTGGTTTTTGGCTGGTGCATCGACCATTGCAAATTAGCTTTCTGATTGACGGACGCTAAAGCGCCATTATACTGCATGTTCTAACCCAAGTCTCAGAGAATGCTCTTAGAATCGAGGAGCACGAAAGCTACTGGAGAGAACCCTCATGAACGCACTCACCGACGAACAGATCACACAGGCCCTCGGCGAACTCAACGGCTGGTCGCGCGATGGCGACAAGCTCACCAAAACCTACCAGCTCGATAGCTACCCCGCCGGTTTGGCATTCGCTACGGCGGCGGGCATCGCCTGCGATGGGCTGGGGCATCACCCGGATATGTATGTGGGCTACAAAAAAGTAACCGTCGAATTCACCACCCACGACGCAGGCAGCAAAATTACCGAGAAAGACGTAGAAGCCGCGCGCGCCGTCGAAGCGTTGGGGTACCCCAAGCCCTAGCGCGATGAAGTTCCTCGTATGGCTGTTTGGCTGGCCGCACGAGGCGCTGCACATACTGGCGCTCACGGTGATCAGTCGGCGTGTGGTGCATGTCACTTAAACCCATGCCGACATCCCCGATGACCTGACGGTGCGTCAGTATGTGTTTGTGGTCGGGTTACCCGCGTTCGTCTTCTGGGGGCGTTCGGGGCCTGTATGCGTGCCCTGGTAAATGCCACAAGCCCGGCGGTAGTCTTGGGTTGGTTTGTAGTAACCAGCGTAGCAGGGCTGGCCGCAGTGGGTACAATAGGCGACATCAATTCAAAATCGTCCTACGACTCATCGCCGGAGATAATAATGCCCACAGGAACCCTTAAACGCACATTTTGGTGGCAAACCGGTGTCATCTATCAAATCTACCCTCGTAGCTTTATGGATAGCAACGGCGACGGTATCGGTGACCTGGCCGGGGTTGTCAGCAAGCTGGACTATCTGGCGTGGCTGGGCGTCGATGCGATCTGGTTTTCGCCGACCTTCCCGTCGCCGATGAAAGACTTTGGCTATGATGTCGCAGACTACACCGGTGTTCACCCAAACTTCGGGACGATGGCGGACTTCGATAAGCTGTTGCACGCGGCTACGGCACACGGCATCAAAATCATCCTCGACCTTGTGCCGAACCACACCTCCGACGAACACCCGTGGTTCATCGAGAGCCGCAGCAGCCGCGATAACCCCAAGCGCGATTGGTACCTTTGGCAGGACCCCGCGCCCGATGGCGGTCCACCGAATAACTGGCTAGCATTTTTCGGTGGCAGTGCATGGGAACTCGACGAAGCGACTGGCCAATACTACCTGCACAGTTTCCTGAAGGAGCAACCCGACCTCAACTGGCGTAACCCAGAGGTGCGTGAGGCGATGTTCGATGCGGTGCGCTTTTGGCTGAAGAAGGGTGTGGCGGGCTTCCGCATCGATAGCCTCGATTTCGTGATTAAGGATGCGCAGTTCCGCGACGACCCACCCAACCCGAACTACGACCGAGACAAGCAGCTTCCGCGCCATGCAGTTGTACATAAGTACAGTGCCTACCAGGATGAGGTCCACGACGTTGTGAAGGCCATGCGCGAAGTCTTCGATGAGCACGAAGCGGTGCTTATCGGCGAGATCGACTATGCGCCACCGCTGGAAACCGTTATTAGCTATTACGGTAAAGAAAACGACGAGATGACGCTGCCTGTCAACTTTAAACTCATTACGATGACTTCGGGTGGCGCGCAGCCCACTGCCGACGAATTCTCGGCGTTTATACGGGCTTACGACAGCGCGCTGCCGATCGATGCGTGGCCGAACTATGTGCTTGGCAACCACGACCGTATGCGTCTCGGCTCGCGGGTTGGCCTGCGCGAACGTGTGTTGGCGATGCTGCTGCTCACGTTGCGGGGGACGCCGTTCATCTACTACGGTGAGGAATTGGGCATGCGCGATGTCGATATTCCGCTGGAGCAGCAGCAAGACCCGTTTGGGATCAACATCCCCGGTCAAGGTCGCGACCCGGCACGCACACCCATGCAGTGGAACGCCGACCGTAACGCTGGGTTCACGACTGGGGAACCGTGGCTGCCCGTCTCGCCAGATTTCACCTCGGTGAATGTGGGGGCGCAACAAGCCGACCCACGCTCGATGCTAAACATGTACCGCGCACTGCTCACACTTCGCCGCGAAGTCTCTGCGTTGCAGTTGGGCCGTTACTACCCCGTAGAAGGCACACCCGACGACACAATCGTGTATGTGCGGCAGTACAACGACCAACGCGTGCTCGTGATGCTGAACTTCGGCGATGCCGAAAACGTCGTGTCGATGCAGGGCGAAGGGCGGGTTGTACTTTCTACGCTGATGGACCGCGTCGAGGAAAACGAACACCCGCTCGCTGCGGTGGAACTGCGGCCATACGAGGGCGTTATCATCGCCCTGCCATCTGGTACGCGCACGATGCGGGTCGTAAGCTAAAAGCCGATGGCGGCGTCTGACGTTGCACCGACTAAATTATCTTCGAGGGAGTGTGCAGCATGGCCGAACAGATTCCAGAGAGCCACAAAGACCTGCTTACGGGGCCGGTTTACGTAACCCTGACGACCATTTTGCCGAGCGGGTATCCACAGAGCACCATCGTATCGTGCGACTATGATGGCGAGCATATTTTGATTTCCGCCACGAAGGAACGCCCCAAAACAAAAAATATGATGGAGACGCCCAGGGTTTCGCTGATGGTGGTCGACCCACAAAATCCGTACCGCTACCTCGAAGTGCGTGCAGACGTAGAAATTACCGAGGAAGGTTGGGAGGCACTCATCAACAAAATGGCGAAGAGCTACGCTGGGAAAGACACTTATTACGGCGGTGTCGCCCCGGCAGAGGATCGTGATAAGGAGGAACGTGTGCTCGTCAGGTTGACGCCGGTCCGTGCACGGGCCTTCCCACCGCAGAGCTAAACGCCACTTGCTGCACAAAACCCAACGGGCGCGGAGATTGTCTCCACGCCCGTTTTCGATTCTGCGCTATTCATTCGGTGACCTGTGCTTTGAGGTCGGCTTTCATATCCGGCGGTAGGTCCGTCCAGTGAATGTCTAGCAGGGCGGCTTGCAAGCCGTACAGCAAGTTCAACGATGCGCGCGGTTCGATCGCCTTCACACGGCGATACACTTCTACCGCACCGAGTTCGTTTAACGCCTCGACATTTTCGATACCGGCGGCCTGTAACCAGGCCTTACTCTTGGGGCCGAGGTTCTTCATCTCATCGATGGCGACCATCGCGCGCTACTCTGCCTGTTTGAGCACTTCGCGCGGTTTGCTTCCGCTTTCTTGCGGGCCGACGATGCCGCGCTCCTCCATGATGTCGATAAGGCGCGAGGCGCGTGTGTAGCCGATGCGCAAGCGCCGCTGCAACAACGACACCGACGCCTTGTTCAAGCGCTGCACGAGGGCAACAGCCTCGTCGTACATCTCGTCATCGGCGTCACCACCGCCGTTGGAACCCCCGGTCGAACCGCGGTCATCCCAGAAGGCCTGCTGTTGCGGCGATGTCCCACTGTCGATGTTATCGAACAGCGACGGCGCAACCCCACTTACACCCGATGGTGTCATCCGTGGTGGGGCGCTGGCCGGGTCGAGCGTCAACGGGGCCATGCCCTTCGGCGCTTCGGTGCCGCTGGCCGGGGCCTGGCTCTTCCAGTAGCGCACGATGTTGTCGATCTCCTCGTCGGAAACGTACACACCCTGCAAACGCAACGCCGCCGGCGAGTTACCACTCAGGTAGAGCATGTCACCCTTACCGAGCAGTCGCTCAGCACCCGGTTGGTCGAGGATCACGCGGCTATCGACGCTACCGGCCACCGCGAACGCAGCACGTGCCGGGAAGTTCGCCTTGATGAGACCCGTCACGACGTCCACCGAGGGGCGCTGCGTGGCGATCACAAGATGGATGCCGGTCGCGCGGGCAAGGGCCGCGATACGGCTGATGGTGCGCTCGGTTTCTTCCGGCGCGAGCATCATCAGGTCGGCTAGCTCGTCGATAATCACAACGATGTAGGGCATCTTGTCGTCACCTGCGGGGAGGTGCTTGTTGAAGTCCTCGATGTTACGCGCACCTGCCGTGGAGAAGCGCTTGAAGCGTTCGTCCATCTCGCGCGTCACCCACTTCAGTACGCCCACAATACGTTCGAGTTCCACCACGACGGGGGCAACGAGGTGCGGGACGCCGTTGTAGCCGGTTAGCTCCACGCGCTTGGGGTCGACCATGATGAACTTCAGGTCGTTGGGCGTGTTGAATGTGAGCAAACTACAGATGATCGCGTTGATACACACCGACTTACCCGAACCAGTCGTACCGGCGATGAGCATGTGCGGCATCGACGCAAGGTTGGCCGCGACCGGCGCACCGTCCACACTCTGGCCGAGCGCGATCGTCAGCGGTGACCCCATGTCGCGGAACTGCTCGGAGTCCATGACATCGCGGAGGCTTACAAGCGCGTTCTTCGCGTTCGGCACTTCGATACCCACGTACCCTTTACCCGGCACCGGCGCTTCCACACGTATCGACTTCGCGCCGAGTGCAAGCTGGAGGTCGCGGTCGAGCTGGGCAATCGCACCGACCTTCACGCGGCTGCGCTTGCCCCGGTTGCTCACGAGGTAGTCCGGCTCCACACCGAACTGCGTAATCACCGGGCCAGTATTGATTTCCACGACGCGCCCCGGCGCACCGAAGCTGCGTAACGTCTCCTCGATGATACGCGCCTGGTCTACAAGGAGTTGCCGGTCGAAATCCTGCTCGGACCCCTGCGAAAGCAACTCGCTGTAGTCTGGCAGGTTCCAGCTTTGCTGGCGGCGTGGGGGTTTAACACCCTGTACCTGCCCGCTGTCGGTGGGCCGCGCACTGACCGGCGGGCTGGAGGCCATCCCGGGCGGCGGCGCTGGTGCAGGCTTCAGCTTGTCTGGCCGTGTTACGGTATTAGAGACGGTCGGCTTCTCCTGCCCGTTGACGTTGGGTTCATCGGCTTTGTCGCCGTTATCACCACCATTGGTGCCTGCTGGTGTTGCCGCCTGCTGCGGATGCTGTGTGAGACCCTGGCGCAACGCGTTCAACCGCTCCGAGCGGCTGGCCGGTGGCTGCGACGCTGCGGCGGCGGGCTGTTGCTGATCATCCTGATTTTGCCCTGGCTCGTTGAATGTTGGCAGCGGGGGTGTTGCCGTGTTCTGTGGCCCAGCCCGGTTGATGATCTCGGCAAAGGCGGGCGTTGCAGCGGGGGTAGGCCGCTCTGCTGGATCGTCTGCCGCGGCGGGCTGTGCTGGCTGCGTGGGGTTTGGCGATTGCGGTGCTGCCGGTGCAACGCTTGGCTGCCCTTGCGCTGCCTGGGCGGCGATATTCGGTTGTGGGGGTGGCACCTGGGCTGCGGGTGGCATCTGCACCGGGGGTGCCTGGGTTGGCGCGGGTTGCGGCGATGCAGGCTGCTCATCGGCTTTTTCGTCGTTGCCGCCGCCACGGCTGATCGCGGCGGCCAACCCACCCACGAGTGCACCGCCGCCGAACAGGCCGCCGCGTCCCTTTCTGGGGGGGGGCGATTGCTGCTCACCGTTGTTGGCGACGGGGACCGCTTCGTTTTGCAGCGGCGCATTGACCGTACGGCCACCCATCGTAATCGGGATGGCACGATCGTCGCCTGATGGCAATGCAGCCTGTTCCCCGGCGGGGAGCGCCTGTGGCTCGGGCTTCGTCACGCTGATGTCGGATGTCTCCGCTGCCGATGCAGCAGCCAGTGCCGCCATTCGCTCCTGACGTTGGGCGATGGCCGCCTGTCGTCGAACCGCGCGTCGCTCCGATTGCCGACGCGACGCAGCCCGCATGCTCCGCCAGAGGCTAATGCTGATGATGGCGATTTCGCTCACGCTGACGTCGAACGTTAGCAACAGGCCGATGATCAAAGCGAAGACCATCAGCACGAAGGCAAAGATTTCGCCCAAGAACGACAACATCAGGAAGTAAGCCTGGGCGCCGAGCCAGCCGCCCCCGCGCCCTGCTTCGATTGTAAATTCCAGCCGCAGGGGTAAATCCTGCAATGTCACATTGACATATGACAGCGATTCGATGAACTGGAACATTACCAGTAGCCCCACATACGTGAGGATGAGGCCCGCAACACGAAGCGGGTCGATAACAGGGGGTTCGTCGCCGAAGTGGCGCACGATGAGCCACATGCCGACGAGGAACATCACTACAGGCACCGCCCACCAACCCCAGCCGAGCAGTTCCGACAGGAAGTTGTTGATCGCCTCGGTGATGATGCCTTGTGTTGTCGAGAGGCTGCTGAAGAACAGCGCCAGCGACCCCAGCACCAACCCCA
>CAYSVE010000208.1:0-8868 GCA_964434365.1 uncultured Anaerolineaceae bacterium
GGATAAGCACCGGCACGAAAATTTAGGTGTAATAGATGTCGCACTGCGGCGGTACGCCGTCGAGGATCGTCGGGAAAAGCCAGTAGCCGTTATCATAGCCGCTGGCCTTCTTGCCGCGCCCATCCACCAATACGTTGATGCCCTGCTTCTCGCCGTCGGCGATAATGCCCTCGATGCGGGTTTTGCTATCACTCGTAATGACGGGTCCCATCTGTACGCCATCATCGAGGCCGTAGCCGACCACGCGGCTGGTTGCGGCATCGGCAATTTGCTCGGTGAACGTGTTCTTCGCGTCGCCGATGGTGATGGCCACCGAGGCGGCGAGGCAACGCTGCCCGGCACAGCCGAAGGCACTATCGGCCATGATGCGCGTGGTCATGTCCATGTCAGCATCGGGCATGATGACGACGGGGTTCTTCGCACCGCCCTGGCACTGTGCGCGCTTGCCGTTGGCCGTCGCACGGCTGTAGATGTACTGCGCAACTGGCGTGCTACCCACGAAGCTGATTGCGCGTACCGCCGGATGATCCAGCAAGGCATCGACAGTATCTTTATCGCCGTTCACCAGTTGGATGACGCCTTGCGGGAAGCCCGCCTGCTCGATGAGTTCGAACAGCTTGGCAGTGGTCATCGGTACTTTCTCGCTGGGCTTGAGGATGAAGCAGTTACCCGTCGCAACAGCGTATGGCAAAAACCACAGCGGAATCATCCCCGGGAAGTTGAAGGGTGTGATGGCCGCCACCACCCCCAACGGCTGGCGGAACATGTGTTCATCGATGCCGGTGGCGATGTCCTCGTTGTTGTAACCCTGGATGAGCGACGGCATCCCGATAGCGGTTTCCACGTTTTCGATGCCTCGGCGCATCTCGCCGATGCTCTCTTTGTACGTTTTACCAGCCTCGTTGGTGATGATCTGCGCAATGTCGTCGAGGTTGTCTTCCAGCAGCATCTTCAGCTTAAACAGATACTGGATGCGTTCGCCGACCGGGGTGCGCCGCCATTCGGTAAACGCTTGTTGGCCAGCCTCGACCGCCTGCGCGACGACTTCCTTCGGCGTCATCACGACTTCGGCGATGGCCGCTCCCTGCGCTGGGTTCATCACGTCGAGCAGGTCGGCGGACTGGGCGTCGGTCCACTGCCCATTGATGTAATCCAGAATTTTTGTTGGCATAGGTCAAGTCCTCATTTGTGGTAGATGGTGTTTTGCTGCGATGAAAACGCATGTGTCGTCAGCACACGGTGGATCGCGCGAGCGATCTTCTCGCCTCCATGTGCCGACGGTTCGATCGGGTTTGCAAAGTCCTCCGGTTGGTCGCACACCGCACGCAGGTCGATCACCGGCAGGCCGAACTCCCCCGCTACTCGGATGATCGCATCGTTGAAAATCGCAAGCGCGACGCGCGTGATCGTACGCTCCATTTCGTTTGGCTCGTTCGGGTTGTAAACTGTGCAGAGCACGAGCGGCAACCCGGGTTTCGTCGCCGCTTCGACCATGTCGCGATACTCGGTTTCGAAGCTATTCAACACGCTGCTTAACGTGAGCAGCGCCTCCGCTACTGTGGAGATACCCCCGAACAGCATCGCGGTGCGGCCTAGTAAATCGTTGCCACCAGCGCTGATGGCAAGGTGTGTCGCGTCGGGCGGCAATGATGAGAGCTGCTTGTGCACGCCCGCAATCACCGAACCATCGAGTGCAAGCCGTGTCACCTTGTCCGATTTTTCGCAAAGTGCAGCAAGCTGCGCACGCACATCTGGCTCACCATCGTTAATGTACGCCTGGTTATCGATGATGGAATCGCCGAGGAGGACAATATGTATGAAACGCGTTCCTGTTCACTATAGGTAATAGCGTTCTTTGGGTTTGTTCTGCTCGTAGTCTTCGCGTGCTTTCTGTACGTCCTCGCTCTCACTGACCTCGGCAATGGCGACTTCCCACCAACTTTCGTAGCCTGGCACGCGCTGCCGACGATCGGTTTCGGTGATGATGCACACCGGCCCGCCTTCGATTTCCTTGGCGTCTTCCAGAGCCTTGCTGAACGACTCGCGGTCGCGCGCGACGATGACATGTGCGCCGAGGCTCTCGCAGTTCTTTGCGAAGTCGATTGGCAGCGTCTCGCCGGTGAGTTGATCGTTTTCGTCCTCGCGGTAGCGGTACTTGGTGCCGAAGCCGTCGTCACCGATGGACTTGCTGAGCGCACCGATACTCGCGAACCCATGATTGTCGACGACGATGATCGTGACCTTAACGCCCTCCTGCACCATCGTGACGATCTCGCTGTTCATCATCAGGAAGGAGCCATCACCGACCATCACATAGACTTCGCGGTCGGGGTCGGCCATCGCGACTCCCAGCCCACCGGCGATTTCGTAGCCCATGCAGCTATACCCATACTCCAGGTGATACCCGCGCGGGTCGCGCGTGCGCCATAGCTTGTGCAGGTCACCTGGCATACTGCCTGCCGCGCACAGGACGACGTCCTGTGGTCGACTCTGGGTGTTCACCATGCCGATGACCTCACCTTGCGAGAGCATCGGCTCGTGTTCGAGGGTGTAAATGCGATGCACTTCGGCATCCCACTTCTTGTTGAATTCTGCTGCTCGCGCGCGATACGCCTCATCGGTGCTGTAGTTACCAAGCATTGCGGTCAGTTCTTCGAGCGTGACCCGTGCATCGCCGACAAGCGGGATGGCGCTGTGCTTGTAAGCGTCCAACTCCGCGACATTGATGTTGATAAAGCGCACATCTTCGGCCTGGAATGCCGTTTTGCTCGCGCTGGTGAAGTCGCTGTAGCGCGTGCCGATACCGATAATCAGGTCGGCCTCGCGTGCTGTGATGTTCGCGCCGTCGGTGCCGGTCGCACCCACTGCGCCAAGGTTCAGCGGGTGGTTGTATGCTAGTGCACCCTTACCGGCCTGCGACTCACCCACGGGAATCCCTGTCTGTTCCACAAAGGCTTTGAGCGCGTCGTTGGCCTCGCTGTAGTGCACGCCACCACCCGCGACGATCATCGGTCGCTTCGATTCCTTAATCCACTCGACGGCGCGTTGCACCAGTGCCGAGTCGGCCCGGTTGCGCGGGATGGTCCACACGCGCTTCTCGAACATCGCAACCGGGTAATCGTAGGCTTCGGCCTGGGTGTCCTGCGGAAGGCACAGCGTCACCGCACCGGTATCTGCCGGGGAGGTGAGCACCCGCATGGCCTCGGGTAGCGCAGTAATCAACTGCTCTGGCCGGTAGATGCGGTCCCAGTAGCGTGAGACAGGCTTGAAGGTATCATTCGCGCTGATGTCCTGGGTATGTTCCCACTCGACCTGTTGCAACACCGGGGACTGGATGCGTTCTGCGAAGAGATCGCCGGGCAGCAGCAATACCGGGATTCGGTTCACGGTTGCGAGAGCCGCGCCCGTGACCATGTTCGTTGCGCCGGGGCCGATGCTTGTGGTGCAGGCGAAGGTTTGCATGCGGTTTTTGTGCTTAGCGTAGGCCACTGCGGTGTGCACCTGGGCCTGTTCGTTGCGAGACTGGTGGTAGCGCATCTCGCGCTTAAACTGCTGGAGCGCCTGTCCGATACCGGCGACGTTGCCGTGCCCGAAAATACCCCACACCCCGGCGAAGAAGGGGTTTTCGGAGCCGTCGCGGGTCACGTACTGTTTGCTCAGATACAAGATGAGCGCCTGGGCCATGGTTAAGCGTTGGGTTTGGGTCATAAGGATTATTCTCCTGCTATTTAGCGCTTGGCTTTTTAGCCGCTGCGCAGTCGCTTAGTGAATGAAACAAGCATCTTTTTGATTTGCAGCAACTCGCTTTGCAGCGGTTGGTAGCGTTCAATACCCAAGTAGCCAAGATCACGGGCAAGGAGTAAGTGGTATTCAACCTCGCTTGCAGACCCCATTGAGATGGTCATGTAACGTGCAAGCTCGGCCTCAGTGTTTTTTCCACGTCCTTCGGCAATATTGGCTGGAATCGATACGGCGGCGCGTCGGAGTTGGCTAGTTAGCCCGTAGCGCTCGTTAGCAGGGAAGAGTTTGGTTACTTGATACACTGCCAGCGTAAAAGAGTGGCTCTTCTCCCACACTTTAAGTTCTTTGAAATCTCGCATAGCACCTCCGCCTGGTCATCTATCGATAGCTAAAAAGCTAAATTGCTGATTGCTATCTTGGCTCCATCCCATGGTGAACAAGTGGCAACCGCGGGTCCTTGTACGTCCACGTGTCCTTGACCCACGCATACGCGGGATCGTCGCTATTGGCGAGGGATTGCGCGCTACCCGCCAGGAAGTTCAGGTAGTACGTCGTGTAGCCATGAGCACTCACCACGGGATGATACCCCTCGGGCACCAGCACCGCGTCGTGATTTTCGGCCATCATCAGCCCGTCGATGCTGCGAGAATCGTTGTATACGCGCTGGTAGGCATAGCCGTTGGGATGATCGATTTTGTAGAAGTAGATTTCCTCAAGATCGGCTTCGAGCACGTTGCCGTTCTCGTCCTCACGATGCACATCGTGCTTGTGCGGTGGGTAGCTGCTCCAATTGCCGGACGGTGTGTAGACCTCTACGCACACGATACGGTGGCAGTCGAAGCCGGGCGGCAGGATGCCGTTGATCTGGCGAGTGGCGTTCGCTCCGCCGCGAATTTCGATGTTGCTCATATCGGGTGTAACAAGCTGCGTCGGGTGGTCTTCATCCGTTGGTACCCAGCAAGAGGCGATTTCCAGGCCGTTCGTAACCGCTTCGATCTCGAAGTCCTTGTTCCGCGAAAGATACAGCGCATACGGCATCCCACTGAATACATTCGGGCGGCGGCCCACTTGCATGAACTCACCATCGCTGGTGCGGATGTTGCACACCCCACCCAGTACGACGACAGCGTTTTCGTAATCGCCGGTGTGGTCGCTGTAGGTTTCGCTGGCGTTCAGGCGCATTGCAGACATGTTGAGGTATTCCCAACCAGCCTCATCGGCTCGCACCCGTGCGAACTCGCCGCTACCGCCGTTATCATTCGCCTTTACGAGCATCGTCTCTGAGGTGTATTCCATCGTCGCTTACTCCAATCCGCCGTAGGGCTTCACAAATTCGAGGACTTCCTCCATCGTCGGCATGAAGTTCGCGCAGCCGTGTTTCGTCACAACGATGGCACCACAGGCATTCCCCAACCGTGCCGATTTGTGCCAGCCCCAGTCGTTCACGTAGCCGTAGAGGAAGCCGCCGCCGAAGGCATCGCCCGCGCCGAGGATGTTGTAAATGTCTACCGGGAAACCGAGTGCATCGATGACCTCACCATCGGGCAGGTGAATTTTCGCGCCCTCCGCGCCGACTTTTTCGACGACCGCATCGAGGTTGTGCATGAGCATTTGCTCGATGTTGCCTCGGCTGTCGCCCGCGACTTTCGTGTCGGAAACCTGTGAGTGTGTGAGTGACATTTTCGCCGGGTCGTCGAGCATCGCCGCGTTGATCTCATCCTCGGTGCCGATGACCACATCGACGAGGGGGAGCACCGCCCGGACCTGCACACCGAACGCGCGCACGTCGTGCCACTGGTCTGGCCGAAAGTCCACATCGAAGACGACCTTGGCCCCGGCACGGCGCGCCATCTCTGCGCCGAACATCGTCGCGCTACGGCTGGGTTCCTTGCTGAGGTTTGTACCCGCGAACTGAAACACCTTGCAATCATCGACTGGCGCGGCCAGCACGTCATCGATGGTCAGTTCGATGTCTGCGCAGTTGTCGCGGTAGTACACCAGGGGGAACTTGTCCGGCGGTTCGATGCCGAGCACCACAGCACTCGTCCGATGTTCGGGCTTCGTGGGGATGAACTGCGTCACGACCCCCTCGTTATCCAGGAAATCCTTGATGAACTGCCCCACCGGGTCCTTGCCGATGGCCGTGAGCAGGGCGCTGTTGAGGCCCAACCGCCGTGCGCCGACGCTGATGTTCGTCGGCGAGCCGCCGATGTAAGCCGCGAAGCTGTTGATCTGCGAAAAGGGGGTACCTACATCGTTCGAATATAGGTCGATGGAACTGCGACCCATGTGCAGCGTATCGTAGGTTTTGGTCATCGTCTAAAGTCCAATTTGCTTGAGGTAATCGCGATTTCGCTGGGCGCTTTCCTTGGGCGTGCCCATGCCAGGGAGCACATCCTGCTCGACGACGATCCAACCATCGTAGTTGATCTCGCGCAGCACATCCAGCACTGCCGCAAAATCGACATCGCCCTTGCCAAGCTCTGGGAAGATGCCTTTACCCACCGATGTCGGACCATCCCAGCCGTGTTCGCGAGACTGTGCGGCAACGGCTGGGTCATGGTCTTTGAAGTGTACATGCCAGATGCGGTCGGCATGGGTGCGGATTCCCGCGATAGGGTCACCACCGCCGAAGGACCAGTGGCCGGTATCGAACACGAGGCCGAGGATGGCCGGGTCGGTCATGGCCATCAGGCGTTGGGTTTCGGCAGGGGTTTCGATCCATGTGCCGATGTGATGATGCATCACCGTGCGCAGGCCGGTTTCTTCCTTCACACGCTGGGCAACCTCGTTCGCACCCTTTGCGAAAACCTCCCACTGTGCGTCGCTCATGCTCATCTCCGGCATGATGCGACCGCTGTTCAGGTTGCGCACCGGGTCGTTGTACGGGTCGTTACCCAGCACGACGAACGGCTTGTCACCCGCCACGGCAGCCATCAGTTTCGCAGTACGGACGCAATCGGCGATGCTCTGCTCGTGCAGCGCCTCATCGTGCAGATTGACGCTCACCCACGAGGCGAGTAAGTCGAGTTGACGTGTGCCGAGTTCGTCGCGGAGTTTATCAGGCTCGGTGGGCATAAACCCCCAATCTCCGAGTTCGGTGCCGACATAGCCGGTACTCGCCAGTTCATCCAATACACGAGCGTAATCGTATCGGTCCCCTTCAATGTTTTCGATAACACCCCAGGAGCAGGGGGCATTTGCAACCCGTAACATCGTATTCTCCTTCCCTCAAGTTTGTCAGAAAAAAGTATTTACAGCGCTTCTTCGTGTATGTACCTCCCACCGAAGCCGAGTTCGCACGAGAGTCGTTGGGCAGCATCGCGCACCGTTTCGCCTAAGGTGGCGATTCTATCCTCGGTAACGCGCACCGTAGGGCCAGAGATGCCGATGGCACCCACTGTAACGCCGGTCGTGTCGAAGATCGGAGCAGCAATACACCGCACGCCGGGTTCATTTTCCTCGTCATCCAGCACATAGCCGAGTTTCCGCGCCACAGCCAAATCGTCCCGTAGCGCCTGCTGTGTGGCGAGCGTCTGCGGGGTCGACGTTGGGTAATCGGCAGGGTATGGGAAGTCGCCGCAAACGAGCAGGCCCTTCCCGAGTGCGGTGTTGTGCAAATGCAACGACCGCCCTGGCTGCCCAACCACTCGTAGCAACGCGTTCTCGGGTTGGATGTCCTCGGTAACCAGTACTTTGCCGGACGAATACACACCGATGTGTGCACATTCCCCGGTATGTGCAACCAGTTGATGCAGATAGGGTGTGGCTATCTCTTTGAGCGAGAAGCGATTGGTCAACTGCCAACCGACGGTGAACATGCGTTTGCCCAGCGTGTAGGCGCGCGAATCGGTCGCCTGTTGCACGTATCCGTGTTTCTCAAGTGTCCCCAGTAGGCGCGATACACTGCTCTTGTCAACATCGAGGATGTCTGCGAGTTCGGTTACTGTGTGTGGACGACGTGTGTTCACAAATAGGTCGAGTATTTGCAGCCCGCGGCTTAGCGACTGAATTTCGCGCATTTGTGATTTTGACCCCACAGTTGTTGCATAGTTACCAACAGTATATCCTGCATTGCGCGTTTTACAACGATTTGTTGACGGCGATGGCCAGGTATGTTATATATTCGCTATCAACGAAGCCCATTTCATCGTGTTTTGCGTTATGCTTGTGGGTGGTTGAAAACCACGTACCTTTACCTAAATACTTGAGGAGATTTTTTGATGAATAAAGTGTTCAAGCTAGTGCTTGTCATGAGCCTCGTGCTCACGGCCTTCGTTGCCATCCCGGCACAAGCCCAGGAATGCGACACCGTTTATCGTATCGTCGCCGTGACCCACGGCCAGGCCAGCGACCCCTTCTGGTCGGTAGTGAGCAACGGTATCGCCGATGCTGATGCCGAGTTCGACTGCGTGGAAACCGAGTATCAGGCTCCTGAGACCTTCGATATGGTTGCGATGGCGCAGCTCATCGATGCGGCTGTTGCCAGTGCACCCGATGGCCTCATCGTTTCCAACCCGGATCCGTCCGCTCTTGAAGAGTCCATCACCGCTGCCATCGAGGCGGGCATCCCGGTTATCAGCATCAACTCTGGTAGCGACGTCGCCGAAGAGCTTGGTGTGGTCGCTCACGTGGGTCAAACGGAGTACGAAGCGGGCTTTGGCGGCGGCCAGCGTATGGCTGCGGCTGGTGTAACGAACGCCATCTGCGTGAACCAGGAAGTGGGTAACGTGGCATTGGACCTGCGCTGCGGTGGTTTCGCCGATGCGTTGGCCGAAGCAGGCGCTACCTCCTCCGTCCTCGAAGTTGACCTCAACGACCCGACCGATACCCAGAATCGCGTCCTCGCTGCGCTAGATGCTGACGAGACCATCAACGGCGTGTTCACGCTTGGCCCCACGGGCGCAGTACCGGTCCTCGGTGCGATGCGCGATGCTGGCCTCATTGGTGTCGTTGCCCTGGCAACCTTCGACCTCTCGCCGGAAGTTCTGGAAGCCATCCGCGATGGTGACATGCTTTTCGCCATCGACCAGCAGCAGTACACGCAGGGTTACCTCAGCATCGTCTACATGTACCTGTTCCTGGATAACCTCAACACGCCGGGTAGCACCGTTGTGCAAACTGGCC
>CAYSVE010000209.1:0-8595 GCA_964434365.1 uncultured Anaerolineaceae bacterium
GGCGTAATCGTGATGGGGAAGCGCGGTGTGCTCGCCAATGGGAACGTCTCCGGCTGCGGATTCGGTGCCACGCGCTCCACGAGAATAAAGGCCGGGCCGCCGATGCCGCTGACCTCACCCGCTGGTAAGTCGGGGACGTTGTCAGGTTCGGCGGGCGGCAACACGACACGATACACCTGCGCCGGTTCGGGCGTAAGGTCCGGCGCGGTGGCGTTTGGCGTGGGCGGGCCGCCCCCCGCGACGGGCGCGAGTGAAATCACCTGCCCGCCGGGCGCATGAATCTGCGCGCCACGTCCCTCCGCCGGAATTTCGATGGTTTGTTGGCTGAATGTGTTGTTCCACAATACGGTGTAGCGCTCGGTGCCGGCCTGGAAGATGACCCGTGTGCTGCCGTCGCGGTACCGGCCCGCCGACGCCTCTTCGAAGCGGCGGTTGCCCATCAGCTCTGCGAGCAGTTCGAAGGCCGCCGCCGCCGGGCGCGGGCTGTTCGGGCGCGGATGCTGGCTGTAGCAACCATACCCCGTGCCATTGCGATAAATGCCGTAGGCGTCGCCCGCCCCCTCGCTGCCATAGGCATGATTACCACCCGCGTCGCCGCAGTCATCGTAGAGTTGGTGGATGAGCACGACATCGGCCCCGGCAGCCCACGCATAGGCCGTCGATTGCAGGATGTAGTTTGCCTGTTGGTCCATCGTCGCGCGGCGGGCGCGCGCGCCGGGGTCGTTGGCCGCCCAGGTGGGGCCGGGGTAGTCATCCCACACGGGTACGCCGCTTTCGTTGACCCACACCGGCTTGCCCAGGCCATAGCGGGCCTGCGTGGCATTCACCCGCTCCACGACGAGGCCCGTTCGACGGGCGTAGCTGTAGGCGTGCACCGCCATGATGTCGTGGTACCAGTTGTACCTTGCGCGGTTCGGGTCCGTCGAAAAAACGTGCAGAACGCCCTCGTGATAATCGTTCGCCTCTGGGTTGCCGTAGGCCAACCCCGCGAAGAGCACCTGCCCGTCTGGCTGCGAGTTTTTCACCGCGAGGTACGTCACCTTCAGCAGCCGCGCATACTCGGCGACGCCACCGCTCCAGAACGGCGCAAAGTCCGGTTCGTTCCACGCCTCCCAGTGGGTGATCCCCTGACCGGGTCCCCATCCTCGCTGAGACGCCAGCAGCCCACCTGGCCTGTAACGGTTCACCGCCGCGCTGACGAACACCGCCCACGGGTTATCCAGGTTGATGGGTTTGCCGGGGCCGGGGATATCGGTGCCGTCGGCGAAAACGGGGTTGTTGATGCCTGCGATGCTGCCACCACTCGCGCGGAAGCCCGGCCTGCCCAGCAGAATTAAGTTCACACGCAGGCCGTGACGGATGTCGGCATCGACGAGGCGGTCGTAGCGCGCCCAGTTGAAGGCCCCCGGCGCGGTTTCAACGCCGCTCCAATACAGGGGCCAGCGTGTCCACCCTGCGCCGATACTCAGCGCCGCGCGGTAGCGCGCCTCGGCGTCCTCGAAGGTATCTACCGAGTTGACGAACGTAAACCCGAGCCGTTCGGCACGGGTATAGGCCTGGCTGTTCGGTAGTGGGCGCACTACCTGTGCGTGGGCGCTCCACACGGGCAGTAGCAGCAGGACGATTACAAGCCAGCGAGGGCGCGTTGAAGCCATAAAACGAGTCATCCCCAATTTATTCCCTCGCACATCATGCCACAAAATACCGTCGCTTACGCAGGCCGAATCGGGCTGTCGTCATCTGAGTTGGGCGGTGTCGCCTCATCGAAATCGACATCCAGCGTACGCACGTCGCCCTCCCGCCAGATCATCACCGCCACTGGCCCATAGGTGCGCACATCGCCGAAGGCCGCATAAACGGCGCGCGCGGTGGGGGTGTAGGTGTCGTTCACGCGGATGATGATGTCGGCCTCGCGAAGACCATCGCGGTGCGGGGCACTATCCGCGACGACGGTACGCACGAGCGCACCCTCCTGGGGCCGTGTCGTTTGCCCCCGGGCGCGTATCGTCGCGACATCGCGCAATGTGATGGTACGCCGCGCCTCCCATTGCAAGTTGCCAGTGCCGCGCCAGCCGTAGCCCTGCCCCCGCCGGTACCCCACAGCGATAAGCGTACCCCCGAACAACGTCGTCATCCACAGCGTGCCATGTGCCGACCCGGCGATCATCGCGCGGAGGCCGCTCGTGCGGTTGTAGGTGCGGCGCAGCGCGAATTCCGCCGGCGTGCCGACGAACAGCGACAGGTCGCGCGTGGTCTCTTCGCTGATGAGGGTGTAACCGTCGGTACCGTCGGGGGCATAATATTGCACCCGCGCGACGGCACGCACATCGATGGTCTCGTGGCGCTGCGCTGCGGTGATAGGCAACTCCACCGTGATGAACGGTGAGACGGTGTTCGCTGCGGCGTCCGGGTTGGCGTCTGCTGTCAAACGTCGATAGCGGGGGATAAAGTCGGCAGCCAGGCTGCCGCCCGCCGTCACGGTGGCGGTGCTGATGCCCCACGCCCGCCCCAGCGACTCGACCTCCGGCAGAACAATTTCCAGTTCGACGAGCGGATCATCGCCCAGTGGGTAAAACACGACGTAGTGTGTTTCCGCCGGGTCGTCCAGTTGGTATAAATCGAAGCTGAGGAAGCCCCTGCCGTGCGAGTAATCGAAGACTGCGGCGGGGGTGCCTGGGGGCGCGCGCGGCGTCGTGGCGGTGTAGCCGCGCCCCAGCGCGACCGAACACCACAGCGCCAACGCCGTGCCAATGAGCAAGGTGTTTCTGCCGGGCGGCGAGCCACGCCGACGCAACCACCACGCCAGCACCATCAACACGGCGGCACACAAAACGAAGGTCGTCGGGGTGGCCTGCGTTAACAAAGAGAGCACCAACAACCCGAATAAAATCCCGATCCATGTGATGATGCGCAGCCACCAGGGCCGTCGTGGGCGGTATTGCCTTGTCGTCATTCGCTGTTTCCTCCACGTTAGGCCGGGCGAATCGGCCCGTCCGGGTCGAAGTCGTCATCGCGGCGCTTGCGCGGCGTAAGCACCGCATCGAAGTTCACCTCTAGCGGAAACACCTCGCCGTAGCGCCACACCATCATCTCTACCGGGCCGATGTATCGCACAAACCCGAACGCCCTGTACACCGCGCGCGGATGCGGCGTGTAGGTCTCATCCACACGAATGATGATATCTGCGGTGCGCAGCCCCGCGCGGTGGGGCGCGCTGCCCTCCGTCACCCGCTTGACGAGTGCGCCTTCGTTCGGCACCGGGCCGCCGTTGGCATTTTCTGCTGCCCATGCCGGGTTCACGCGGGTTAGCGCCATGGCGCGGCGGGCCTCGCGCTTGAGGTTGGCCACCCCGCGCCAATGGTGGTTGCGCCCCTGCCGGTAGCCGATGAAGAGCATGAACGCGCCGAGTGCCGTTGTTGTCCACAGGGCTGCCGGGCCTTCGCCACTCATGAGTTCGCGCAGGCCCCGCGTTCGGTTGAGTTGCTGCCGCAGCAGCATGTCGTCGGGTGTGCCTACAAACAGGCTAAACTCGCGCGAGAATACCTCGCTCACAATTTCTTCTCCCGAGGCCAGGTATTGCACAACGGCCTCGGCCTTCACGTTGATGGGTTCGTAGCGGTGCGCCGACGTAATGGGCAAATCGACCACGATGAACGGTGCGGTCTCGCGTAACAAAGCATCGTCGTTGACGTTCGTGTTCAGGTCACGCGTCCGCGGTTCGAACTCACCGCGCAGTGCGCCCGTGGTCGTCACCGAAGCACGGCTGATGCCCCATTCACGGTTCAGCGCCTTGATGGCCGGAAAGTGGATTTCCAGCTCCACACCGAAGTCATCGTTGGGCGGGTAAAACACGACGTAGCGCGTTTCGGTCGGGTCTTCCAGGTTGTAGTAGTCGCCGAAGAGCACCCCTTCGCCCACCGAGTACTCGATCACCTGGCCGGGTGTGTCCGGCGGAATATCGGGCGTAGAGACGGTGTAGCCCCGCACCAACGCGACAGTGCAACCCAACACCATCGTCAAACCCATTAGCAGGGCGGTGGTGCCACGCGGGAAGTCGCGCCGCCACAGCCAGAACGCCAGCGCGCCGACGAGCGCCGCCGAGGCAAACCACGTCACCGGGATTGATTGCGTAGCCACCGTTAGCACCAGCACGCCAAAGCCGCCGATGGCCCAATCGAGTACGCGCAGCCACAATGGCCGTCGATTGCGGTGTTGTTGATTGCTCATCGTCCGAGGTGCTCGCGTGCCATGTATAACCCCGCAACCGTGCCCACCGGGCTAACCCGCGCCAGCCGTGCAAACGCCTCCTCGAAGGGCACACGCAGCACGCGAATAAACTCGGTTTTGTCGAGTTGCTGCTCACCGGCCTGCCGCACGCCCTCGGCCAACACGATATGAACGCGCCCGGTCATCCGCGTGGGGTGGCGAGCCATCGTCGCCAACACCGTGAAGGCCCGCGCCTCGCAGCCGGTCTCCTCACGGAGTTCGCGGCGGGCCGTGTCGTTGGGGTCGGTTTCGCCCGGCTCCATAAACCCGGCGGGCAGTTCGGTCACGGCCTCGCCGATGCCGTGCTTGTACTGCTGCACGAGCAGCAAATCATCCTCCGCCGTGAGTGCGAATACGAGCACGCTATCGCGCTCATCGAGCACGAAATAATCGTCGATCACACTGCCGTCGGGGAGTTCGCAGGTGTCCCTCCGTAGCGTAAACCACGGCATGTCGAGAATCACATCCGTTCGCAGGACTTTCCACGGTTGCATAGGGCACTCACTCGGTGATGATGCACGGCTTGCCGGTGAACTGTGTGCTCTCCGGGGTATATTGCATCAGTTCGATGCTCACGCCGGACGGGTCGGTGATCCATGCCTGCCAGGAGTTATCGAAGCCCATCGTCTTATCGCTGATCGCCCAGCCTTTCCCGCGTACCGTATCGATGACCGCGTCCATATCCGCCACTTCGAGGCACAAGTGGCGGATGAGCACCCGCTCAAGGGTCGGCTGCTGGCCCTCGACGAAGACCTCGATGAAGGTGTTCGCGCCTGCTTTGATGTAAAAGCCGATGCGCGCGTCATCTTTGATGAAGTCGAAGCCCGGTTGAAGGCCGAGCACTTGCGTGTAGAAATCGAAGGTGGCGTCGAGGTCTGTCGCCCCGATGCAAAGGTGCGCAACTTGTTTGATCTTCACCCGTGGTTCCCCTGTGTGTTGGTTGGCAATCGTGATGCGAAACGTCCTGAAACCGTGCGTTTTGCGCGACAATCGCGTATAGTCGCACACGCGATTTCGTCGCAATCTTTCGCTTAAGGATATTGTTATGCAACTGACGCTGATACGCAACGCAACCCTCATCATCGACTACGCCCGGCACCGCCTGCTGGTCGACCCGTTTTTTGCGCCCAAGCACGCTGCACCGTCGTTTGCGGGCATCTCGGAGAACCCGACGGTGGACCTGCCGCGCTCGCCAGAAAGCATTATGGACGGTGTGGAACTGCTTCTGGTGTCGCACCTGCACGGCGATCACTTCGGGCCGGTGGCGCAGCACATGCTGCCGAAGGCGCTGCCGCTGTACTGCCAGCCCGGCGACGAAACCACCATCGCGGAAGCCGGTTTCACCGCCGTCACGCCTCTGGTCGATAGCATCACCTGGGAGGGTATCACGATCACGCGCACGGGCGGGCATCATGGCGTCGGGCCAGTCGAAACGCCGATGGGCAGCGTCATCGGCTTTGTGCTGGCTGCCCCCGGCGAACCGACGATCTACCTCGCAGGCGATACGGTCATGGTCGATGAAGTGCGCGCGGCGGTCGAAACCCACCGCCCGGAGGTCATCGTCACGCACAGCGGCGGTGCCACGTTGGCTGGGCGTCTTCGGGTTGATCTCTGCCGGGGGGTTGTATGCGGTCCTGCTCGAACTGTTCGGCGTCGATATGACCCCGTTTATCACCATCTCCGCAAGCCTGTTGCAGCTCTGGCTGCTGGCTTTTGGGGGATATTTACGCTTCAGTGCACCGAAGGCTGCAACTCAGCAGCCCGCAGTTGCGTAATATGTCATAGTTGACACGATTGGAGTAGAACCATGACACACGTGATCTTTGGAACCGGCCCCGTCGGCATGGCAACGATGGAAGCACTCTGCGCTGATGGCCACACCGTGCGGATGGTCAACCGCAGCGGACGCACATCCGAACCGCTGCCTGCCGGTGTCGACTTGGTCACCGGCGACGCCAGCGACCCGGCCTTCACCACCCAGGCCACCGAAGGGGCTAGCGTGATCTACAACGCGCTGAACCCACCGTATCACAAATGGGTGGAGCTGTTCCCTGGCCTGCAAGCCGCGGCCATCGAAGCTGCGGCGAACCACGGCGCAAAACTCGTCGTGATGGAAAACCTGTACATGTACGGTAGCCCCAACGCCCAGCCAATGACCGAGACCACGCCCTACAACCCCCACACGAAGAAGGGCCGTCTGCGGGCGCAAATGTCTCGCGATTTGATGGACGCCCACGAGAAAGGTGGTGTGCAGGTGGCTGTCGGTCGCGCAGCAGATTTCTTCGGGCCGCGTGTGCTCCTCTCGGCGATGGGCGACCGCATCATGTACCCGCTCGTCCAGGGCAACACTGCGCAGGTGCTCGGCAACCCGGATATGCCCCACACCTACACCTACATGCCCGACATCGGCAGGGCGCTCGCGATACTTGGCACCCGCGACGAGGCCACCGGCGATATCTGGCATCTGCCGAACCCGGAGACGCTCACCACGCGCGCCTTTATCGAGCGTGCGGCGGGCATCGCAGGCGTCGAGCCGAAAATCCAGGCCGCACCAGAACTCGGTGTGCGGATGTTCGGGCTGTTCAACCCGCAGGTACGCGAAGTCGTCGAGATGCTCTACCAGGTGAAGGAACCGTTCATCGTCGACAATAGCAAGTACACCACCGCCTTCGGTGAGGGTGCCACACCCCTCGATGACGCCCTCCGCGCCACAGTAGATTGGTTCCGCGCCAACCCACGATAACACTCAACGGCATCCGCTACCGAAGCGACACACCACGTACACATCATGAAGGGGCAAGGGGCGCGTAGATACGGCCCTTCGCCATACCTCACCCGAAATGTACGTTTTTCCATCTTCGAGACCGATTTTGTGCAGGTGACATCGTGCCGGGAAAAACGATGGGTATTTCGGTTGCGGACGCAGAGAACGGTGTCCCTACGCCCCATAACCACGGCAGATGTAGGGACGCGCTTCTGCGCGTCCGCGAAAATGGACACCCCAGGCGGCACGATGTCGACCGCAGATTTTACGGACGAAGCCAGTAATATGTACACGAAATTTACCGTTACGCAAAACCTGCCCGATGCGTGCTATTCCTTCTCGAACGGGATACCGTCGGCGGCGGGGGCTGTGGCCCGGCCTACCAACCCCGCCAACACGATGATCGTCACGAGGTAGGGTGTCATCTGCACAAACTGAGCCGGGATGTTCACACCGAGTATCTGGAAGCGTTGGCCCAACGCATCGCTGAAGCCGAACAACAACCCGCCCGCCGCAGCCCCGAAGGGCGTCCACTTGCCGAAGATCATCGCAGCGAGGGCGATAAAGCCGGTGCCGTTGGTCATGTTGTCGTCGAAGCTGCCGGTCGTTTCCAGGCTAAACCACGCCCCGGCCAACCCGGCGATACAGCCGCCGATCATCACATTGATCCAGCGTGTACGGTTCACATTGATGCCGAGGGTATCGGCGGCGTGGGGGTTTTCGCCGACGGCGCGGGTGCGCAGGCCCCACTGCGTGTAGTAGATGACCACGTGCGTCACCACCACGAGCACCAGCATACTGTAGAAGATCGGCTTGCCGCTGAATAGCACCTCGCCCAGCACCGGTATTTCCGACAGGAAGGGAATAACGACGGGTTGCAGCGTCTCGCGCCCCGCATCGGAGGACAGCAGCACCTCGCGGCGCATAAAACTGGTGATACCCACCGCGAGAATGTTGATGACGGTACCGCTGACGATCTGGTCGGTACGGAAGGTGATCGATAGCCACGCGTGCAACGTCGCCATGAGGCCACCCGCCAGCACTGCAACTATGACGCCGATCCACAGGCCGCCGGGCACACCGTTGGTAATCAGCAACGTGAAGGCCACGAAGCCGAAGGCCGCCCCGGTGAGCATCATGCCTTCGATGGCGATGTTCACGACCCCGGCGCGCTCGCACCAGATGCCCGCCATTGCACCCATGATGACAGGCGTCGCGAGGCGTACGCTGGCCTGGAGCATCACCACCGCGTTGAAGCTATCGCCCGCCGCAGCGACGATGAGCACTGTGGGGATGATAAATACGCCGCACAGGATCAGTAGCACGCCTTTGATGTTGCGCACCGCGTCGACCGGGATGAGGCCGACGGCCCCACTCACAAGGTACACGACCCCGACGAACAGCGCGTAGCCATACACTGGCACGGCGGTCTCGCGGACCCCGAACCACGCTTCGGTGTTTTCGCCGAGGCCGACCGTAGTCACGAGGGCGCGGTCGGCAAGGCCGTTGGCCCAGACGATGCGCCCGGCGCGGGAATTGGGCGCGAAATGAAGTTTCAGCATGGT
>CAYSVE010000209.1:8605-8856 GCA_964434365.1 uncultured Anaerolineaceae bacterium
GAACAGAATCGAGAAGACGCCCACCCGTGTGACCTTGAAGCGGTCGCGCAGGGAGGCAGTCGGTTGTGCAGTAATCGTCGCCATCGGTTAGCTCCCCCAGCCGCTGCTGAACATGGCCGCCGCGCGCTCTTCGGCGGTGGCTTCGGGCACGCGCCACAAATACCGGATGATGGCATCGGCAGCGATGAACATAATGATGAGGCCCTGGATGATAATCACCAGGTCGATCGAAATTTCGGCACGGGTTTGCA
>CAYSVE010000210.1:0-8824 GCA_964434365.1 uncultured Anaerolineaceae bacterium
GCGCTGGACGGACGACGACGCGAGGGCTTGGTGGAGCGCGCGTGAGGCGGAGGAAGCTCTACTCGAACATCTCTGGAAGATCGACGGAGCGGATATTTCTGACCGGCTCGACGCCAATCATGGCGAGGCTGATTTCATGGTTCCCGTCGAGCGTCTCGTCGTGAAGGTCGAGGTGATTAGCGTAGACCCGAAGCGTAAGCGCATCGGCCTGAGTATGAAAAGCCAACTGGCCGACCCGTGGGACGAAATCGCCACCGGGTATGCACAGGGCCAACTCGTACAGGCCCAGGTGACGAAACTCACGAAGTTCGGCGCGTTTGCCCAGTTGATGGATGCCCCGGAAGTCGAGGGACTCATCCACATCTCCGAGCTTTCCAACGAGCGCGTCGCGCACCCGCGCGAGGTCGTGAATGTTGGCGAGACGCTGACGCTGCGCATCGTGAAGATCGATATGGAAAACCGCCGCCTTGGCCTTAGCCTTAAGGCTGTTAACTCCACAGAATACCTGGACGACGACTTCAATCGCCTGTTCGGCGACACAGAATAACCCCCAACCCCAGGAATTCTAACTAATCGTTATCGCACAAGGGGAGGCTTTTGCAGCCCCTTGCTGCTATAATGGTTTAATAGTGATTGTCGGCTTTAACCTGAACATAGCAAGTAAGCTGGCGGTTAAGCCAGTGGTGACGGAGGTAAACTAACCGTGCCAAATAAGATGGAACGCTTCACCCAGCGGGCGCGGCGAGTCCTCAGCCTAGCGCAGGAAGAAGCTGAACGCATGCAGCACAACCACATCGGGACGGAGCACCTGCTCCTCGGGCTTATGCGCGAGGAAGGGGGCGTGGCCGGGCGTGTGTTGCGCGAATTGGGTTTAGAGCAGCGCCGGGTGGAAGAACTTGTAGAGCGCATGACACGTGCGACAACCCGCTCCGCCAATGCCAACCTTGATCTCTCCCCCGGTACCAAACGGGTGCTGGAACTGGCCGTCGATGAAGCCCGGCGCATGGGCCATCATTACATCGGCACCGAGCACCTGCTGCTCGGGTTGGTTCGCCAATCGGAAGGCGTCGCGATCGACGTGCTTCGTCGCCTGGGTGTTAGCCCAGAGGAAGTTCGCCGCCAAACGCGCCGCGTTCTGCAAGAAAGCCCGGTTCAGCCGAGCCAGAGCAGCCAGGAAGACAAGCCCAAGCCCAAACCGCGCCCCAATGAGAAGACCCCGTTGGTCGACCAACTCGCGACCGACCTGACGGCGCTTGCTGCCGATGGCAAGCTAGACCCGGTTATCGGGCGCGAAACAGAAATCGAGCGCGTGATACAGGTGCTCAGCCGACGCCGTAAGAACAACCCGGCGCTCATCGGTGAGCCAGGCGTGGGTAAAACGGCCATCGTCGAGGGGCTGGCCCAGCGCATCATCGATAAGGATGTGCCCCGCCCGCTCGAGAACAAGCGCGTCTTGCAGCTCGATGTCGGCTCGTTGGTTGCTGGCACGATGTATCGTGGCCAGTTCGAAGAACGCCTGAAGCGCGTGATCGAAGAACTGAAGTCCTCCGACAGCATCCTGTTCATCGACGAGGTACACATGCTCGTCGGGGCCGGTTCGGCGGGCAGCAGCGTAGACGCCGCGAACATCCTCAAGCCAGCGCTTTCGCGCGGCGAGTTGCAGTGTGTCGGCGCAACCACCCTCGACGAGTATCGCAAGCACATCGAGAGCGACCAAGCCCTGGAACGTCGCTTCCAGAAGATCATGGTCAGCGAACCGACCATCGAAGAAACCATCGAAATTCTCCAGGGCATCAAGCCGCCCTACCAGGAACACCATAACGTCGAAATTACCGACGAGGCCATCGATGCAGCCGCGAACCTGAGCGCACGCTACGTGCCCGATCGCTTCCTGCCGGACAAGGCCATCGACCTCATCGATGAGGCGGCAGCCCGCCTGCGCATGTACAAAAGCCCCGAGGCCGCCCAGGTGCGCCGCGCAGAACTCGAACTAACCGAGGTCGAAGACGAAATTCACTTCCTCAACGAGGAAATCGAGGCGACTGTTGAAGATCGCCAGCAGGAGCTTGAGCGCCTGCAAACCAAGCGCGATAACCTCTCCGAGATGCTGGCCTCGTACAAGGCGAACTGGAACACCGAAACCAATCAGCCGCGGCTTAGCGATGAGGACATCGCCGAGGTGGTAGCCATGTGGACGGGCGTCCCCGTCACGCGTATTGCAGGCGAGGAAAGCGAACGCCTGATGCAGATGGAAGACGCGCTGCACAAGCGCATCGTCGGGCAGCACGAGGCCATCGTGGCGATAAGCAAGGCGGTACGCCGTGCCCGTGCGGGCCTTAAGGACCCACGCCGCCCCATCGGCTCGTTCATGTTCCTTGGGCCTACTGGCGTCGGCAAGACGGAACTGACGAAGGCCCTCGCGGAATTCCTGTTCGGTAGCGAGGACGCGCTCGTCCAACTCGACATGAGCGAGTTCATGGAGCGTCACTCGATGGCGCGCCTTGTCGGTGCCCCTCCAGGGTATGTAGGCTACGAAGACGCGGGCCAGCTGACCGAAGCGATTCGCCGCCGCCCGTACAGCATCGTGGTCTTCGACGAAATCGAGAAGGCCCACCCCGAGACCTTCAACATGCTGCTCCAGATCATGGAAGAAGGGCAGTTGACGGACGCGCGCGGTCGCCGTGTGGACTTCCGCAACTCCATCATCGTGATGACCAGCAACATTGGTGCCGACACGATCAAGCGCGGGACGACACTCGGCTTCAGCCTCCCGGCAGATACCGACAAGGAAGAGCGCGAATCGTACGATGACCTGAAGAAGAACGTGACGGAGCAGCTTCGCCGCACGTTCCGCCCCGAGTTCCTCAACCGCGTCGACGCGACGGTAGTCTTCCGCGCGCTGACGAAGGAGGAAATCAAGGAAATCGTGGACTTCGAACTCTCGAAGGTCAGCGAGCGGCTCATCGAGCATGCGATTACGCTGGACCCGAACGAGGACGCGCGCACCTGGCTCGCCGAGAAGGGCTACGACCCAGACTACGGCGCGCGCCCGCTGCGTCGCCTCATCCAAAACGAGGTGGAAGACCGCCTCTCCGACGGCATCCTGTCGCAGGAGTTCCCGCTGGCAAGCATCATCCTGCTCGGCGTGGACGAAGACGATAACCTGACGCTCACGGCTGCCGAAGACGAAGCCCAGGAAGACGACCTGGAAGCCTCCAACGTCTAAGCCTACTTTGCAGCGCAAAACACACGAGCCACCGAATTCGGTGGCTCGTTTTGATTCTGTAGTCGCTACGCGGTGCGGCTCAGGGGTACCCGCACCGCTACCTTGTTACGAGTTCTCTGGCGGGCGGCCTGCGACGAGCGTGCTCTGGTAGGCGGCGAGGCCATCCATATCACCTTTAGCGAGGTAACCCGCTTGCTGTGCCCAACTGGGCACACTGGGTGCGAATCGCATCCCGGCGGCTTTAATTGCCGCGCGGATTTCATCCTGGGACATTCCAGCAAGCCGCTCATAGGTCGTGATCCCATACTCGATGAGCGCCGCAGACATCTTCGGCCCAATACCATCGATGGCGGTGAGATCGTCGGGTTCAGTGGTTTCAGCAACAGCTTCTGGCTCCGGTTCGGGTTCTGCGGCTTCGACATCGACCACCTTGGTTGGCTCCACATCTGGCGCTTCTTCGGCGACAACTGCCTCCGCAGCGGCTTCAGCCTCGTTCTCTGGTGGTGCATCAGTCAGATCACCGACTTCAACAGCTTTCGGTTCAGATTCCACAGCAGGTTGGGGTTCCGGCTCCGGCTCTACCTTCGCGACTGGCTCCGGCTCGGGTTCTACCTCCGCGACCGGCTCCGGCTCTACCTTCGCGACCGGTTCCGGCTCGGGTTCTACCTCCGCGACTGGCTCCGGTTCGATTACAGGGGGCGCAGGGGTCGGCGCAGGTGTGGCAGGCACCATGCTTGTCTGCGAAGCACGGCTTTGCCGCAACGCCACACCAGTGAGTGCGACCGCAATCGTCAACAAGATAAGCATCAGCCAGCCGACGTTCGCGAACGCCATGCTACCGCGCGCGATATTCACCAGCAGAAAAAGCGCAATAAGGTAAGCCGTTGTGGCGAGGATCGTTTGTGGGTTGCTCTTATTCGCCATTAATTCACTCCGAGTTAATGAAATGCTTCGATATTAAGCTAAACCCGGGGCGAAGTCAAAAAAAGTGCGTGCTATACTTCCTTGCGCAAAATATGACCGTAAACGGAGCTTACTTGTCTTGCGACAGTTAATGCTTGCACTACTCCTTATGCTCATTCTCACAGCCTGCCGAGGGCCGCGCGGGGCGGCCCCCGAAGCCGCCGGGTTGGCAATCGACATCTCTCCGAATACCACAGTTGTCGGCGAAACCGTCCTTGAGGTATCCATCTCGGGGGCAGACGGTGAAGACCCACCACTACTGCAAAGTGTCACCGTTCGTGGCGATATGAACCACGCCGGGATGGTGCCTGTCCTCGGTGAAGCCGACCTTGCTGGCCCGCAGCCCTACGAAATCCCGTTCGAGTGGACCATGGGCGGCGATTGGTTCGTCACGGTGACGGCTACACTAGAGAATGGCGACACCATCGAGCAGGTTTTCGACCTCAGCATCGATGGACCGGGGCCTGACGAAATGGAGGATATGGACAGCATGGACATGTCCGAAGATGCAGAAGATAGCGACATGGAAGGCATGGACATGTCTGAGAATATGGCAGCCACCGAGGAACCGGGCACGTAATGGCCCCAGACGTCCTCAAGGCACCGCTGCTGGGCCGCATGCTGACGTGGCGCTGGGGGCGGCTGGTATTCCAGGTTCCCCTCATGGTGATAGCGGTGCTGCTGGTCATCGACGGGTTCGTAGGGCCGCAGTTTGCGGCGCGCAACCTCGCGACGGTAGGCGCGTGGATTCACTATCGTGGGTTGGTGGTGCTGGCCCTGTTGCTCGCCGGGAACCTCTTCTGCATGGGGTGCCCGTTTACCCTGCCGCGAACCCTCGCCAAGCGACTCAGCATTCGCGGACATCGATTTCCGCGCGTGCTGCGGAACAAGTGGCTCGCGATAGCCGGGTTGTTCGGCATCTTCTACCTGTACGAGTGGCTCGATTTGTGGGCTAGCCCGCTGCTCACGGCCTGGGTGATTATCGCGTACTTTTTGGCGTCGTTCGTGCTGGAGGCACTGTTCAAAGAGAGCGCCTTCTGTAAGTACGTGTGCCCGCTGGGGACATTTAATTTTGTGTACAGCACCGTCTCGCCCACACAAATCGGCGTGAGCGATACACAGGTGTGCCGCGACTGCGTCGGCAAGGAGTGCATCAACGGGAGCTACAGCCCGCAGAATGTCGTGCTCATCGACAAAATCGGCCAACACGAGCACACCCCACAGGGTACCCTCGGCTGCGGCACAGAGCTATTCGCACCGCAGATCAAATCCAACATGGATTGCACCCTGTGCCTCGACTGCGCACGCGCCTGCCCGCACAACAACGTCGGGCTATTCGTGCGCTCACCGGGCAAGGAGGTGACCCAGCCGCAGCGTGCCACATGGGACCGGTCGATGCTGTACATTGCGCTGGCCTTCATGGCGTTGACGAACGCCTTCGGCATGGTGCCGCCGGTGTACGGCCTGTTGGAAACTGTAGGCGGGGCGTTAAGCCTTTTCGGCCCAGCGACCGAGGCGATTACACTGCTCGTGGTGTTCGGGGTCGGGAACCTCGTGTTGCCCCTACTGCTAGCGCTCAGTGCCGCTTGGCTAACGCTTCACCTCACCCGGTCGAAGCTATCGCTGCGGGAGGTTGTCGGCGCATATGCGCCGGCATTCGTGCCACTGGGGTTTGGGGTGTGGCTATCGCACTACTTGTTTCACTTTCTCATCGGCGTATGGACCATCATACCGGTGGCACAGGAGTTCTTCGGGATGGCGAACCCGGCCTACGCGCTGGGCGGCGTTCCACCGAATTCCCCCGCCCTCGGTATCATCGAGACGATTGCGCTCGTCGGCGGCTTCGCGGCGAGCCTCTATGTGGCCCAGCGTGCGTCGCTACGGCTGTTCAAACGGCAGAGCCTCATAGCGTTTATCCCATGGGCGTTTTTGCTGCTGTTGATGATGTTGTTTGGGCGTTGGGTGATGGGCCTCCCGATGGAAATGCGCGGCACCGCCGAGTTGTTCGCACAGGTGGCAGGGATGCTATTGGCCTAGCTGTACCCAATTATTGACCGATCCCGGCACCTCATCGAGCACGAGCACACGCGCGACATCTGGCAGGGTGTACCACCCGGTGAAAACGGTGAATTCCCCTTCGGGCGGGGTGAGCACGACCTCCTCCGCCCATCCTTCGACATCCGGTAGCGGCACATCGGATTGCGCGGCGAGGTTTCCCTCGGCGTCGAGCAGATGCACGAAGCGAATAAACGTATCCGGCAGCGGTTCTTCGAAGCGCCAACTCAACCACACCCGCACATCATCACCGGGAGACAGATGCGCCCCTTCGAGCGTGATGCCCTCACCGAAGGCGACTGGCCCGGCTTGAACCCGTGTGAAGCTGTCGACGGCGGTATCTATGAGGTCAACTTCCAGGCAAACCAGTGCCGTCGACGGCGCTACGGGGCAGCGTGGCCGCAAGCTGAGCGTCGCGGTGTGGTAACCGGGTTCGATTAGTAGTGGCACCCGCGCGGATATCTCACCGTCTAGGCTCCAGCCATGCACCTGCCGTCCATCGAGGTTGAGCACGGGCGTACGCCCTGCTGCTTCTAATTGCGCCGAAAACAGCGCAAAACCGCGCTCTGGCGCATACAGATAACTATCCGTTGTGGTACGCAAGGCCTCCGCCGACGTGACCTGCACAGCGAATGCAGGCGAGGCGTCATCGGCGCGAGAGGCGCGCCAAACGGCTAACCGGTCATCGTCGTAAAAGGGTGCTCCGAGTGTGTCGCGCAGGCGTGGTTCGAGGTCTTCCGCCGCCCACAGCTTGTGCAGAATCAGCACATCGACCCCGGCTTCATCGAGTAGGGCCGGGGAGAGGGTTTGCTGCAACAAAGCTAGCTTCGCCGCGTCTACCGGGGTTTGTCGTGCGACGTGCCCGGCAATCAACGGTTTGTGATGAACAGATTGCAGGTACATGCCGTCCTTTGCGGCCAACAGATGATGCCACGGCAGGTTCATCACCGCGCGCACAGTGTCGTCGTCGCGCAATTCGGCGATTTCTGCCGGGGCAAAAGCGGGCGTCATCGGCATATGGGGGAGGCCGTTCTCCCAGGGTACATGGTATTCGAACGCGATAGCCAACGCCAAAACGGAAACGACGCCATAGCGCCAACGCCCGCCGAAACGACCCCACAGCCATGCGACCCCATACCCGGCCATCACCGCGACAGCCAACCCCACCATAAAATTGAAGCGCGCGGGCGTCCGCGTGACGCTGAACGGTGGCAACGCGAATATCAACGTCCAGGGCATGGTGGCGTGGGTAGCGTGGCCGTCGAGGTTCAACGTCAACGGCTCATCGAAGATTTTCAGCAGCGGCCCGAGCGAGAAAAACCACGCGAGCAACCCCGTCCCCCACCAGAAGCGTGCCTTCGGCGCGGTGATAATGCCCACCAGCGCGAGGATACCCGCGAGGATGCCCACATACCCGAAGCCCTCGACGACGTTGGTACCCAGCACCCGACGCGGATACGTCATCCACGCGAATAGGGGGTGGTAAAACGACGGCGACGCAAACGCGAGCAAATCGGCGCTAAAGCGGATGTCGCCGCCGATGTCCGGTGAAGTGGGGGCCAACAGCGCGGGTACCAGGAACACTGCGGACAGCACCCCGCCCAGCACCACACCGATGATCGAGCGGCGCAGCCACACCCACTGCCCTCCTACAAGCCTCGCAATCATGAAACACACCGTGAGCGGGAACAACACGAAGATCAGCAGCACGCTGCTGCCGAGCAGGCTGAGCGTAAAAGTAATTGCCACCAGCAGATAGTGAACCGGGCGCGCAGGTTCTTGCAGGCGCAGCAGGAGACCGGCATACAGCGGTGCAGGCCACAGCGTCAACAGGCCGACATGGCTGCCAAGCATCTGCCCCTGAAAAGCCGGGTACGCGGCGAAGATCACACCTGCGAGCAGGGCGGCAGGCCGTGTATCGGTGAGGCGCATCACCAACCAGTGAACCGCCCACCCGTTGAGCGCAATCACCAGCAAAAACGAGAGGTTGTAAGCCACAGGGAGGGGCATCACGAGCGCAAGCACCCACGCCGGGAACGATTGCAGCGGAATCGCCCACAACAGCCCACCATCGAGGCCACCCGGGTAGCCAAGTAATGGCTGCTGAAAAATCAGGGGTTCGCCGTTGCGGAGTGCATAACCAAACCACCAGATGTGCCGCGCATACTCGTAAGCGTCGCTTTCGGCAAGGCCGATGAACCCCGCCGCAGGCCGCAGAATCACAGGCCATGTGATGGCACAGGCCAGCAGGAAATACCCACCGAACGCCCCCAGTGACCGCCAGCGGCTCATGTGTCGCTGTTCTGGGCGTCGTGCTCGTCGAGGAACTTGGTGAGGTCTACCCTGAAGCCGCCCTGGTGTTCCTCAAGGCCCGCGCGCAGTTTCACCAGTGGGAAGGGATCGACGGGGCCATTATCGACGCCCATCATCCGCTGGATGGCGACCATTTCCATCGTCGTAACGCTCGCCATCGTGTTCGATTCGTTGTCGAGTTCACGGGTACCAAACGCCCGATGAAAGGCAATTCGCTGGAACTGCGTACTAGGATTGTTCGCGTTGAGCAGGGTTTTCGGGTTGATG
>CAYSVE010000211.1:0-1667 GCA_964434365.1 uncultured Anaerolineaceae bacterium
AACAACCAACCCGCTTGGCCCGAAGGCCCAGGCGATTATCGAGCGCGACAGCGCCCGCATGTCGAAATCGATCATCGACCGTTACCCGTTTGTGATCGAACGCGGCGAGGGCGCGCGCGTGTGGGATGTGGATGGCAAGGAGTATATCGACTTCGCTGCCGGTATCGCCGTGAATTCCACCGGGCACTGCCACCCACAAGTGGTGAAGGCCATCAAAGATCAGGTGGATAAATTCCTGCACATCGCCGGGACCGACTACTACTACGAGGTACAGGTGGAACTCGCGGAGCGGCTCAGCCGCATCGCGCCGTTCGATGACCCGGCACGGGTGTTTTTGTGCAACAGCGGTGCCGAGGCCGTCGAAGGTGCGGTGAAGCTCGCGCGCTGGTATACCGGTCGCAAGCAGGTGATCGCGTTTTTCGGGGGCTTCCACGGGCGCACGATGGGCGCGCTCTCGCTGACGGCCAGCAAAGTTATTCAAAAAGATGGCTTCTTCCCGTTGGTACCGGGCGTTCATCATGTGCCATACAACAACCCTTATCGCTGCTTACACGGGCGCGAGGAAGCCGCCTGCGTGGAGCGCTGCATCTGCGCCAGCTACATCGAGGATGTGCTGTTCAAGCGTACCGTGCCGCCGGAGAGCGTCGCCGCGATTATCCTCGAACCGATTCAGGGCGAAGGCGGTTACGTACTCCCCGATGCGCGCTTCGTGCAGGAACTGCGCGAAATCTGCGATACGTACGGCATCATGCTTATCTCCGACGAAGTGCAAAGCGGCGTCGGGCGCACGGGTAAGTGGTGGGCCATCGAACACTACGACGTACAGCCAGACATCATCGCGAGCGCGAAGGGCATCGCCAGCGGAATGCCCCTCGGCGCGATTATCGCTCGCGAGGAAGTGATGACCTGGCCGCCGGGTGCCCACGGCACAACCTTCGGCGGGAACCCGGTAAGTTGCGCTGCCGCAAATGTGACCATCGACCTCATCGAGCGCGAGTACATGGCGAACGCCGCCGCGCAAGGCGAGCACCTCATGGACGCGCTGGAAGAAATGCGTCCGCGCCACCCGGTGCTGCAACACGCGCGCGTGGCCGGTAACGGCCTGATGGTGGGCATCGAAATGGTGAAGGACGCCACTCGTGCCCCGGCAAAGGAAATCCGCAACGCGACGGAGCAGTACGGCCTGCAAGAGGGCGTGCTCGTGTTGGGTGCTGGCGAAAGCGCGATGCGCTTCTGCCCGCCGCTGATGATCGAACGTGAGACGCTCGACGAGGGCCTACGCCGCTTCGACAGGGCGCTTACCCGTGCCGAGCAAGACGCCGGTTTAATTTAATCCCAAACAGCAACAGTTTGGGGCAATCCCTCGCATGGCGTATAATTATGCGAGGGGCTGTTTGTCAAAAACTGTAGAGATACCCCCCACTTTGGAACCACATCGCCGCATTTTCGTATAAGGTTGCAGAAGGAGGCAGCGCGCATTGGCCGATGACCCAACAACCCAACAATGGGTGCAGGGCGCGCTTGCCGGGGACCAGGATGCGTTCGCTGAGTTGGTGTATACCTATCAGGACGCCGTCTATAACCTGTGTTACCGCATGCTCGGCGAGCGAACCGAGGCCGAAGACGCCGCCCAGGAGGCCTTCCTGCGGGCGTATATGAACCTCAAT
>CAYSVE010000211.1:1677-8818 GCA_964434365.1 uncultured Anaerolineaceae bacterium
ATCCGTCGCTCTCCTTCAAAACGTGGGTGATGAGCATTGCCAGCAACCACTGTATCGACCGCATCCGCAAGCGCAGGCTCACCTTCTTAAGCATCGATGAGCCGCTGCCCAGCCGCGATGCAATGTCCATGAGCAGTGAAGCCGATGGCCCCGAACTCAGCGCCATCAAGCGCGAGAGCAGTGAGGCGGTACAAGAAATGCTGGAAACGCTAAGCCCAGAGTACCGGGCAGCCGTGGTGCTGCGCTACTGGTATGACTATTCGTATGCGGAAATTGCCGACGCCCTCGACACGACCGAAAGTGCCATCAAGAGCCGGTTGTTCAGGGCAAGGCAGGCGCTCGCAGAGCGCGCCAAGGAGCAGGCGAGTTCCGAGCCAAATACCTTCGGCGACTCCCTGAGAAAGAGAACCTGACAGCGTGGCGGACAACCGACGCAAACTCCAACAGGCCCTCGACGGCGAATTGTCGTCGGAAGCCTACGAAGAACTCATCACCGACCCGACGGCTGCGCAGCAAGTCAAGCGCGTCCGCCAGGTCGATAATTTGCTTGAAGCAGCCCCCACGGACATGGCACCACGCAGCCTTGCCGATGGCATCATGGCACGCATCGCTGCGAAAGCGTTGCCCGAACCCATTTCGCGCATCGGTGGCCTGTCGCTTGCGATTAGCCTGTGCACCGTGTCGGTTATCGCCTTGCCGCTGCTGATACTCGCGGTTTGGGGCCTGCTGAGCGTCCTCGGCACGGCTGCTGGGCTAAACGGCGTAGCGCAATTGCTGGTAGGGGCAGCCGCCGTGCTCGCGAGCGGCCTCAACGCCCTGGCAAGCAATGCCGGAACACTGCTGCGCACGTATCCCTTTCTGCCAATGTTGCTGGTGCTGGTGCCGCTTGCCATCGTAGGGTTACGCCGTTATGCCCGCTAAGCAACGTCGACCCGTCGCGATTATCAGCGGGGTGCTGCTGCTCGTGGTGCTTGCGGGGTGGTTTATTGGCCGTGCCGCGCCCACCCTCGAACGCGAGACCGTGATCTTCACCGAGAACTATAGCCGAGACGACCCCGTCGCGAACGACATCGCCGTCTTCGCCGATACGATCGACCTCGATACTGACGTAGATGGTGAGGCCTTGCTCGTCGGAGAAATTGTGCGCGTCGAAGGCACTTTCGATGGGCAGCTCACAGTGCTCGGCGATGTCCTCGAGTTTGAGGGCCGTGTTGCCGACGACTTTGTCATCCTTGCGACAGCCGCAACACTCAACGGCTCGGTCGACGGTGATGTCATCGTCCTCGCCGAGAAGCTATCGCTGGCCGACGACTTACGCGTCGCAGGTGATCTCATCGTCTGCACGGAAATCGTCGAGGGCGAGGCGGACATCACACCCTGTGACGGCGCGAGCGTGCGTCGTGCGCTCGGTGGGGCGGGCGAGGCCGTCGGGTTAGTTGCGCTGCGTAGTGGGGCACCGATTGCCCTCGCCGTACAGTTGCCCACCCTGTTGATGTTTACGGGTATCGCTGTGTTGGTTGTTGTGGTGTTCCCCGGCCCCATCCGCAACATCGAAAACGCCGTCCGCGCAAACCCACGTCGGATGCCGCAAATCGGTGGGTTAGTGTTTCTGCTGTTGGTGGGTGTCACGGCAGCGTTTATCACCGTGTTGGCTGCGGTGCCGCCCGTCGGGCTTATCCTCGTGCCGATATACCTCGGCGTGCTGCTGATCTTCGGTGTGCTGCAACTCGCGGGTTGGGTGACGCTCGCGCTGCTGTTCGGCAATTGGTTGGTTCGGCGCGTTACAAGCCGCATGTTGCCCCCACTCGTGACGACGGCACTCGGCGGCCTCGTGCTCGCGTTATTGGCATTCGGGCTGGTACTGTTACCGCTGGGGCCGCTCTTGTCGTTCCTGGTGTTTACCGTGCTGGGCTTAGCCGGGTTGGGCGGTGCTTACTCCACACGACTAGGACTACGCAGCCAAATACTCGCCTAACACAAGTTGATGTGAGTACAGGCTCAATTTTTGTCACACAATCGGGTGTGGTTAGGGTTGCTGCTTGAAGACGTACTCTTGCCGGTGCTATAATGCTAGCGAAGCGCTTAACGGCGCGTCGTTCTTCAAAATTCTAGGGGACCTTGATGACCTCACTTGTTACCACTCTCACAGAGACGCTGCGGTACCGCGGCGCGATCGGCCAATGGAGTTGGGTGCTCCACCGGCTTACCGGCCTTGGTGTCGTGTTTTTCCTCGTACTCCACGTGATCGATACGTCGTGGGCGGTGTTCTATCCAGAGCTTTACGTCCATGCCATCGCGACCTACCAGACGCCCCTGTTCACCATCGGTGAATTTGTCATTATCTTCGCGGTGGTCTACCACGCGCTAAACGGGCTGCGCATTATCGTCTTCGACTACCGCCCGCAGTGGTGGCAGTACCAGAAGATGGCCGCCAACGTCGTCCTGGCCGCGACCGCTGTGTTGCTGCTGCCGACATTTGTCCTCATGGCCGGGCATGTGGTGGAGTACTACAGCCACGACCCGTTGATTTTGCCATTGGGTGACGTGATTGCTAGCCAGATTCCGTTCGTGGTGGGCATTGGCGCAGCAGTAATCGTCGCGATGCTGCTGAGCGGCCTGTACGGCTTCCTCGCAGGCGAAGACGCGGTACAGGTAACGGGCAAGGGTAGCGGTAGCAAGCTAGAGCGCTTCTGGTGGTCCTACATGCGCATCAGCGGTGTGCTCATCGTCCCGTTGGTATTCGGCCACCTCGCGATGATGCACATCATCCAGGGTGTGTTCGACCTCACCGCTGCCGGGCATACGGTGGTGGGCACAAACGCCGTCAACGTGAGTGGCACGGCGGTCGAATTTGTGGCGCACCGCTGGAACACCTACGTGCTGGGCATCGCGGTGTGGCGCGTCTACGACTTCGCGCTATTGGCCCTGGTGACGGTGCACGGGTTCAACGGCCTGCGCTACGTCTTCACAGACTACGTGCAAAACGAGACGGTCAAGCGTGGGTTGGTTTACCTGTGTGTGATCGGCGCGGTCGTGTTGCTGGTGAGCGGTGGCGGCGCCCTGTTGTTCAGCATCGATGAGCGCGCGTTGCTCGTCGCCCAGGAAGCGATGATCGACCTACAGTCTCACATCCCGTAAGCCGGGCACGCCCTAGTTAGTTCGAGGGTAACCGAACCTGGACTTTCCCGCGGGTAACCGTGATATAACGCAAGACAAATTTTATGAGGAGCATTCGTGTTATGCAGACGCACAAGTTCGACGCGGTGATCGTTGGGGCCGGCGGTGCTGGCCTGATGGCCGCCCTGTATGCCACCAAAGGCGGCGCAAAGGTCGCCGTGGTGAGCAAGCTGTACCCCACCCGCTCGCACACCGGGGCAGCGCAGGGTGGTATCGGCGCGGCCCTGGGCAACCACGAGGAAGACAAGCCCTTGTGGCACGCCTACGACACCGTGAAGGGCGGCGACTACCTCGCCGACCAGAACGCTGCGCTCGTGCTCGCAGAGGAAGCCATCGACGCCGTCATCGAATTAGAGCATATGGGCCTTCCGTTCGACCGCACCGAGGAAGGGCGCATCAGCCAGCGCCGTTTTGGCGGCCACACCAGCAACTTCGGCGAGCGCCCGGTCCGCCGGGCATGCCACGCCGCCGACCGCACCGGCCACATGATCCTCCAGACGCTGTATCAACAGTGCATCAAGGAGGATGTGAAGTTCTTCGACGAGTTCCATGTCGTGGACCTCATCACCAACAACGGCGCGGCGGCGGGTGTCATCGCGTGGGAGCTTGGCACCGGTGAGTTGCACGTTTTCCAGGCTAAGGCAACCGTCTTCGCGACAGGTGGCTGGGGCCGTGTATGGCAGACGACCTCCAACGCGCACAGCCTCACGGGCGACGGTGCTGCCGTGCCGCTTCGCCGGGGTGTGCCGCTCCAAGATATGGAGTTCTACCAGTTCCACCCCACCGGCATCTACAAGATGGGCATTCTCATCACCGAGGGTGTGCGCGGTGAGGGCGGCGTGCTGCTTAACAGCAACGGCGAGCGCTTCATGGAAACCTACGCGCCGAACATCAAGGACCTCGCCAGCCGCGACGTGGTTTCGCGCGCCATCTACGACGAAGTAGCCGCTGGCCGTGGCATCAACGGTGACACCTACGTTCACCTCGATATCCGCCCGGAGACGGTGAACCACTACCTCGCCGCAGCCGGTGAAAGCCGCCGTATCGACCGTGAGTATGTCGAGAGCAAGCTGCCAGACATCCTCGACTTCTGCCGCACCTACCTCGGTGTCGACCCGGTGCAGGAGCCGATGCCCGTGCAACCAACGGCCCACTACGCGATGGGCGGTATCCCCACCAACGTCGACGCCGAAGTCGTGCTCGACGCCAACTGGACAGTGATGCCGGGCCTGTATGCCGCGGGGGAAGCCGCTTGCGTAAGCTGCCACGGCGCGAACCGCCTCGGCACCAACTCCCTTGTAGACCTCGTGGTGTTCGGTCGTCGTGCAGGTATGCGCGTCGCCGACTATGTGAAGGGTGCAGACTGGGTGCCAGTGCCCAGTGACCCGGCGGGCGAAGTGAAGGCCGAGATGGACCGCATCCGCGGCAGCCACGGCAAGACGCGCCCGGTGGAACTCCGCAAGACCATGCAGAAGATCATGATGGACCACGTGAGCGTGTTCCGCAACGAGAGCGGCATGCAGGAGGCCATCGACTGCTTGCAGGAACTGCGCGAGCGCTGGCGTAACGACCTCACCATCGACGACCGTGGCACGCACTTCAATACGGACCTGCTAGAGGCGTGGGAACTCGGTTGCCTGCTCGACAGCGCCGAGACGACTGCCCTCAGTGCGCAGGCCCGCACCGAAAGCCGTGGTGCCCACAGCCGCGATGACTACAAGAACCGCGACGACGACCAGTGGATGGTGCACACGCTTATCACGCGGGACTCCGACGCAATCGACGTGGCCGAACCCAGCTACACCATGAACTTCGACAAGAAGGTCGACCTCTCCCTCGCGGAGGAGGATGATCGCTTCGTGCCGAAGGAGCGCGTTTACTAGGCGCACACAATCTCAGGGGCCTGTGCGGCCCCTTTTCTGTAATGCTAACGTAACACTTCCTAAAGAGAGAAGCTATGGACGTAACAGTCAAAATTCGCCGCTACGATCCCCATACCCCCGGCAAGGACAAACCGTACTGGGACGAATTCGTCGTCCAAAATGTGAAGCCCATCGATCAGGTATTGGATGTGGTGCATCGCATCAAGTGGGAGCAGGACGGCACACTCACGTTGCGTCGCAGTTGCGCGCACGGTGTGTGCGGGTCCGACGCGATGCGCATCAACGGTGTGAACGCGTTGGCCTGCAAAGTGCTGATGCAGGACGTAGGTGAGACGCTGATGCTAGAGCCGATTAGCGGGTTGCCAGTGAAGAAGGACCTCGTGGTCGATATGGAGCCATTCTTCGACCACTACCGCCGCGTGATGCCCTACTACATCAACGATACCCCGGTGCCAGCAGACGGCCGTGAGCGGTTGCAAAGCCACGAAGACCGCATGAAGTTCGACGACACGACAAAGTGCATCCTGTGTGCGTGCTGCACCACCAGTTGCCCGAGCTTCTGGGCGAACGAGCAGTACGTCGGCCCGGCGGCTATCGTACAGGCACACCGTTTCATCTTCGACTCGCGCGATCAGGGTAGTGCGGAGCGCCTCGACGTGCTGAGCGAACCGAACGGCGTTTGGCGCTGCCGGACGATCTTCAACTGTACACCGGCCTGCCCACGCGACATCGAGGTTACGCGCGCCATAGGCGAGGTGAAACTTGCTATTCGACGCGGTAGCCCAGCGGGCATCATCAACTAAACAAACAACGTATCAGTCACTTGCTATACTGGTGCGGTCGTCATACGATGACGGTCGCATCTTTTTTTCGCTTTTTTTGCTTGATGCACGGCAGCACCGCGTTGCAGCCCACAGGAGTCCGCCCGATGTCGTCGCCGAATGGAAAACCCCCACCTGACCTCGGGCCAACCGTCGAAATCCGTCGGGAAACGCTCATACCAAAGGTACAGCGCACACCGTCGGTGCAACCGGGGACATGGCGTATCGTGAGCATGCAGGTGGTGGTCGCTTGCCTGTTTTTGACCATCGCATTGGTGCTGTTATGGTTTTTCCTGGGGATGCTGATATGAGATACATCGCTACCCTGTTGTTTGTGGTGTTGCTGACACCGAGCCAGGCACGCACGCAGGAGGCCCTTACCCCGCAACAAGTCGTCGATGCGCTGGTGGATGCCCCCTCCAACCATCGCCATGCCCGCCATCGAAGCCGATGCCGAACTGATTACTTTCCCATTCGATGGACAGGGTAGTTGGGCTATCGACCCGTGGGAGGATGCGGTGGGGCACCTTCAGGGCACGCCGTGGATAAGCGAAACCGGCAATATCGTGCTCGGCGGCCACTCGGAGATGCCAAATGGCGCACCGGGCATTTTCTACCATCTGGATAAACTCGAAGTCGGTGATGCTATCGTGGTGACGACCGCCTTCGGCAAACAGCGAACTTTCTACGTGGAAGAAATATTCAGCGTGCAGTTCGACGACCTGACGGTGCTCTATCCGTCGCAGGGGCCGCAACTGACGCTGCTTACCTGCGATATTCCCTCCTTCGACCCCACGACCCAATTCTACGCGGAGCGGCTGATCGTTGTGGCGCGCCCGTAGTGCGCTCGTGCTAGCCGTCCTCCTCGGTGTGGGTGTACGGCTGTGGGCTGTCGCACAGTCCGGGTGGCGCATCGACTACGACGAAGCCATGATGGGCCTTGTCGCGCGCGGTGTCCTCGAAGGCGACCTGCCCGTTTTCATCCCAGCACAGCCGACGCTCGGCGCACACGAGGCCTACTTACTCGCGCCACTGTTCGCCGTTTTCGGCGCAAACGCGATGACCTTCCGCGCGGTCTCGCTGTTGATTGCCGGCGGGTATGTGCTCTCGGTGGGGTTGTTGGCCTGGGAAGCCTTTGGGCCGCGCATCGGCGTGCTGACGGCGCTCGTGGCCGCGCTTGCGCCGCCTTACTTACTGGCGTCGGGCCTCAAAACATGGGGCGGCACCGCAGGCACGCTTACGCTGGGGCAAATCACGCTG
>CAYSVE010000212.1:0-1378 GCA_964434365.1 uncultured Anaerolineaceae bacterium
ACCTGTTCTGGCAGGGCGTCGATGTAGTGTATGCCATCCGCGCGCTGGGCGATAGCATCTTCCACTTCCACGCGAAGGACACGATCATCGACCCGGTGAACGCCAACGTCAACGGCGTGCTGGATACCAAACGCTACGACGACCTGCAAAACCGCAGTTGGATCTTCCGCACGGTGGGCTACGGCCAACCCGAAAAAACATGGCGCGACATCGTCAGCAACCTGCGTCTCGTGGGCTACGAGGGCGCCCTCTCCATCGAGCATGAGGACGCGCTGATGTCTCAGCAGGAGGGCTTCGAGAAAGCAGCGAGCTTCCTCAAGAGCATTCTCATCGAAGACGACGCGGGTCATGCCTTCTGGGCAGACTAACGGTATACTCGGTGGCGACCGCTACAGAACGAGAGGTTTTTTCCACATGGCAGAGACGGTACTCGCCACCGCGACCATCACCGGACCCGAAGCGCGGGGCACGGCAGCGCTCATCCAAACCGATGATGGGCGTACGCTACTGCGTGCCACTGATTATTGGATAGCGGACGGCGCGCCTGATGCGCGCTTTTACCTGACACCACACCCCGGCGGGAGCGTCGATGTCGAGGGGATTATCGATTTTGGTAAGATAACCCCGTTAACCGGCAACATCGAGTTTGATCTACCGACAGGTGCCGACCCCAGTTCGTTCCTGATGGTGGTGGTGTACTGTCGCCAGTATAGCGTTGAGTTCGGACGAGGCAGCCTGCACTAACGATGCCGGGCCTCGCCCCCACGACGCAAAGCCACCTGTACGCCCACCTTGCAGGCTTGTTCGGCCTACCCGCCGAGCGGTTATCGAAGGTGGGCACAACCGCCCTGCAAGACGAAACCCGCGATCCAGCAGGGCATCAGGTGTTGTGGACATTGGACGCCCATAGCGTGATACGGGTGCACCCTAGCCATGCCGCGCACATCGCGGCGATATTGTCGAAACATCCCGCAGACCACCGCCTTACACTCGGTGATTTGCGGGACGATACACCCAGGCTCGACATCGCCGCGCAGGATTACTTCTACACGGTGGATGCGAACACCCTCGTCTCGAAGCCACCCGCTGCGGGCTTCGACATTCGGCAGATTGATGATGAGAATGGCGCGGCATTCGCAGCCTTCCTCGCGGCGTGCTCCGCAGAAGACAAAAGCCAGGGGCAAATCTCATTGGAAGATGAGGTCGTTTTCGCGGCGTTCGAGGGTGAGCGCCTTGCCGCAGCAGGCAGTACATTCGAGTGGTTGGGCTTCGTCGATGTGGGTGTGCTCACACACCCCGACTACCGCGGGCGCGGACTCGGCAGCGCGTGTGTCGCAGCAGTTGCAGACCACTACATGTCCAAGGCCGACGATACACG
>CAYSVE010000212.1:1388-8818 GCA_964434365.1 uncultured Anaerolineaceae bacterium
GATGCTCTACCGCCACGAGTTGACGAACCTCGGTTCTGCGGGGGGGGCGCGGTCGGTGGGGTTTCAACGTTTCGCTGCGGTGGATTATGTGCGCTTCTCCGTATAGTTTTGCAGTTGCAGTTTTGCAGTTGCAGTTTTGCAATTGAAGACTGCTCGCCCATCGATAACCTGCTGATTCCCATTTACGCGCGGGACTGAACCCAAAACGCCCCCGGTGAGTCGGGGGCGCAGAAATTTACTGTACCGCTTCGATTGTCGCTAGAACACGAACCCCGCCGTGAACGGGTCTTCGGGGTGCAGCACCCACTGTGCGGTACCCATCAAGAAGGAGCGCGCGGTAATCGCCGGGATGATACCCATCACATCGAGTTCGGCAGCAGGCACATTCACACGCTTCGGCACCGATTTAAACTGCAACCCGAGCAGGCTCTCGTGGATGAACGTTTCCCCCTCGCTGACACGCCCCGCTGCCACTTCGATGGCCGTGCGGGCCGAAAGACCGGTGCCCGATGGGGTGCGCCCGGTCGTGTTCGGCGCGTAGAAGTTCGCCACGCGCGCCCCTTTGACATCCGTCAGCGGCTCCCCCAGCGTAATCAGGTCTACAGGGCGCTCTGCGCCGAGGCGGTCCTCCCCCACATACGAGGGCACCGACGTTTGCTCGCGGGCTGCCCGCCACACTGCTGTGCCCACCGCCAGCAGTTTGTCGCGGTCGAAGTCGCACAACGAGTCGATGCCGAGGTCCGCCGCGTTCACGAACGCGTAGTTGAGGCCGCCGTAGCTCAGCATCGTTTCGACCTCACCGTAACCGGGCACACCGAGGGCTTGCACCCCGAGGCTGTACGACGGCACGTTATCGAACGTGATGCCAACCGGCTCAGCGTTCATAATTTCCACGTGTACGTCGACACGCCCCGCGACGGTATCCACCTTGAGGAGCATGTTGCCGTCGGGGGTATCACAGTGGAACATCCCAGAGTCGATGAGGGCAGCCGTCGCGCTGAAGGTGCTGTCGCCGCACATTTCGAAGAAGCCCTGCGGACTAAGGAACAGCATGCCGATGTCGCCGTCCTCAGTCGCCGGGTCGGTGAGAATCGCGCCGAGCATGTTCCGGTGACCGCGCGCTTCCTGCATCATGCTCGTGCGGATGTGGTCGTGGTGCGCCTGAAAATATTCTTGCTTGGCTTGCATATCGGCCCCACGAAGGGGCGGCAACCCGGCAGTAATCACGCGGGTGGCTTGCCCGTGGTGATAATCCCAGGTGTAGATAATCTGTTTGGCTTTCATACAATTTTCCTCGAATATTCGGCTTACACGGCCCCGGCCCGGTTGTTGCGGAGCTTGCTGCGTTGGCGTGGGTCGCTGACGGAGCGCAACCACCCGGCAATAAAGTTGATGAACAACACGGTGAGCGCAATCGCGACCCCGGCGAAGGTCACCACCCAGGGTGCATTTGCGAGGTAGTCGCGACCTTGCGCGAGCACCAACCCCCAACTACTCGCAGGCGGTTGGATGCCCAGGCCCAGAAAGCTAAGCGCGGCCTCCGCGAGAATATAGCGCGCGAGTTCCATCACGCCGATAGTGAGAATAGGCGAGACGAGGTTCGGCAAAATATGAAACGAGATAATGCGCAGGTCGCGTGCGCCGAGCGTCTTTGCCGCGTCGATAAATAGTTCCTCGCGTAGCGAGAGCGTCACACCCCGTACGATGCGCGCGAAGATCAACCAGCCGTTGATCGCCAGCACGATGACCACATTGCTCAAACTCGGCCCGATGACGGCGATAATCGTGATCGCGACGAGTAGACCAGGGAAAGCGGTTTGCACATCCACCCAGCGCATAATAACTTGGTCGACCGCGCCGCCATAATACCCGGCCAGGATGCCCATCAATGTGCCGAAGGTCGCGGTGAAGGCCAACGTCGCCAACCCGATAATCATCGAGACACGCGCACCATAGATCAACCGGCTGAGCAAATCGCGGCCTAATTGGTCCGTACCCAGGGGGTGTGTGAAATCACCTTCGGCGGCCCAGGCGGGGGGCTGCAAACGTGCGCGCAAGCTCTGCTGAGTCGGGTCGTGGGGGGCGGCCAAGGGCGCGAATATCGCCAGCAGCACCACCACGATGAGGCCAACAGACCCCGTCAGCGCCAACGTATCGTGGATGAGGTCGCGCCACAGCTTACGTAGTTCGTTAAGTAGTGGATTTTCGGTTTCGTACAGCCGCGCCCGACGACCGGCTTCCGGGGCTGTGATGCTATCTTGCGTGATGTTTGCCATGAGGCTTCCCCCCACTAAACATATCGAATGCGCGGGTCGAGTGCGCCGTATAGCAGATCGATGATAAGGTTAATCGCCACGACGATGAGCGCGACAACGAACACATCGGCCTGTAACAGCGGCAAATCCTGCCGTTCGATGGCCTCGATGGCCAGCAGACCCACCCCCGGCCAACCGAAAACCGTTTCCACGACTACCGTGAACCCGGCCAGCAAACGGGTGAGTTCCCATCCGCTGAGTGTAACAATGGGGATGGCTGCGTTGCGCAGCACATGCCGTAGCAGGGTCATGCGTTCGGTGATACCCCGCGCCCGGGCTGCGGTGACGTAGTTCTGCTCCATTTGGTCGATGACGCTAGAGCGCACGATTTGCGTGATGCGCCCCATCGGCCTCGCCGCGATGGTCAACGTGGGCAACACGAGATGCTGCCACGTGCCGAAACCGGAGGTGTAGAACCAGCCGAGCGTAATCGGAAACAGGAAGATCAACATGAGGCCCAGCCAGAAGTCGGCGATGCTCATGCTGAGCATGGAAATCGTCGAGGCCACGTTATCGATCCACGACCGGGGGTGCAACGCCGCGATGATGCCCAGCGGCACCGCGACCAGCGTCGCCAACACGATGGCCGACCCGGCCAGCAAAAACGTCGCCGGGAGCCGCTCTAACACGAGCGGCAGAGCCGGGGACCGCTGCCACAGCGAATCCCCGAAATCGCCCCGCACCGCATTGCCCGCAAACCGAAAGAATTGCACGACGACCGGGTCATCGTAGCCCAACACTTCTTTCGCCTGCTGATACTGCTCCTCGGTGGCCTCTAGCGGCAGGTACATGCGCACCGGGTCACCGAGGGTGTGTGTGATGATGAACACCGCCAGCGAGACGCCGAACACCACCGCAACCGAGTAAACAAGGCGGCGTAGGATATACGTGCCCATGGGCTGTTACTGCAAGCCCATCTGTGCGTAGAACAGCTTGCCATCGAGGCGAGGCGTGAAGCTCAGGCGCTCGCTGAGGCCGTAGATGTTCTCCAGGTTCACGAGGTACAGGTGGGCGGCTTCCTCACGGGCAGTGCTCACGACCTCGTTGTACATCTCCAGGCGCATGGCCTCGTCGGTTTCGGTACGGCCATCGACGATCAACATCGTCACGGCTTCGTTACAGTAGGACGAGATCGACCCGCCACAGGCGTAGTACGCGCTGAAGGTGCGGTCAGCATCGAACAGCGCATTGTCGTGCCCCACGAAAATGAGGTCGGGTTGCTGCTCCGTGTTGAACAGTTCATCGAGGTAGTTGGACCACTCAAGGATTTGCACGTCCACGTTCATACCCACATCGGTGAGCATCGCCGCGACCACTTCGATGAGTTCGCCATCCTTCAGCCAGCGGCCACTCTCACCCACAAAGGTGATCGTCTCGCCGTCGTAACCGGCTTCGGCCAGCAGGGCCATGGCCTGCTCAGGGTCATACGGATAGGCCGCTACATCGGGGTTGTAGCCGAAGTGCCCCGGCGTGAGCAACTGACCATCGGCAACCACGGCAAAGCCTTCATACAGCGCCTCAGCGATGGCTTCCTTGTCGACGGCGTAGTTCATAGCCTGCCGAATGAGTGGGTCCGCGAGGAGGCCCTCTTGCGTGTCGATGCGCACCAGCGGGAACTCAAGGCCGGGGGTGGAAATCGCGACCGGAGCCTGTTCGATCTGCTCTGGGATGAGGCCGCGTACCAGGTCTACTTCACCGCTTTGCAGGGCTGCGAGGCGTGTGCTGTCCTCAGGGATCGGGCGAATAACCACTTCTTTGATTTCTGGCGCGCCACCCCAGTAGTCTTCGTTGGCTTCCAGCACAATCTGCTGGCCGCGCTCCCAGGAAACCAGCTTGTACGGGCCGCTGCCGACAGGCACTTCACTGAAGTCGATGTCCTGGCTGTAGTACGCCGGCGGTGCGATGCGCAGCAGATACACACGCGACGGCAGAATCGGGTCTGGCCCGTTGGTGAGGATGTCCACCGTGAGGTCATCGACGACCTCGGCCCCAGCGAACGTCTCGAAGAACGGCAACTGCTGGCTGTTGAATTCCGGGTCGATGACACGGCCCACACTGAAGGCGACTGCTTCGGCGGTAAGTGCTTCACCGTTGCTAAAGGTTACGCCCTCGCGTAGGGTAAAGCGCCAGGTCGTCTCATCGACGAGTTCGAACGACTCGGCCAACAACGGCACGAGGTTCATGTCGTTGTCGCGGGCCAGCAGCCCTTCGAAGATGTTGTCGTTCACGACGACCTCGTTGCCGTCATCGACAGCGTGCGGGTCCAATGAGGTGGGGTCGCCACCGATGGCGACCGTAATCGACGCGTCTTGCGCGCCCACCGCCCCGAAAACCAGAACGAGACTGAGGACTGCAACCAGCAGGCCAGTAAACCGAATCTTTTGCATTGCTCTCCCTCCAAACATCAACAAAACTTACTCACGTCACCCTTCAGGGTGTCGATTCACGATATTGTGCCTACTCCGCGAGTTTCTCGATTTCCCACAGTTCTACGACCATATCGGACGGGTACGCGATCGGGTCGAAGTCATCGACTTCGTAGGCGCGGTAGCCCACGCGCTTAAACAACTCTTCGATAGTACGCGACGAGTGGTGTTGCGCCTCGCCGATGGTGTGGTACAGGTAAACTGCCGACGGCAGGATAATCGGGTAGCCCATCTCGTAGAGGGCGTGGGCTGTGCCTTTGCTTGCCAGCACAGCCAGGAACTCCGGTGCTGCCTGGGCGATTTCCGCGTTGCCGTGCTTACCCTTCACATCGAACTTGAACGCAAAGTGGTCGCGCAGGTAACCCTGCTTTTCGAGGAATGCGCCGACCTTCTGAATCTGTGCATCCAGTTGAGCGTAGTCTGCGTCGCTGTCGAGTTGGGCGGGCAGGTCGAGTTGCAGGTGGTCGTGCAGTTGTTGGTAAAAGTGCGCCCCTACCCGCACCGTAAACCGCCGACGCTCAACTTCCAGCGGTTCGTCGTACTGGTCGATATTCGCGGCGATAACCTCGAAAGCCGCGCGGTAAAACGCATACGAGAGCGCATCGAACTCGCCGGATTGATAGTCAGCGGGGGTGTTATTCACGAAGTCGTCTAGCAAGCCGTCGCGCGTCTCACGTTTGAACACCACCCGGATGAACAAATCGAGATATTCGCGAACGCGGTTTAGCGAGCCGTCGTTGCCGGGCAGCGCGCGCCACTCCGGCACGATGGCATTGGACATAAACGTCATAAACTCCGCCCCCACAGGCCACCACGCCTGAAAGTCGTCGAAGGGGTTTTCGGCTACGATTTGTTCGAGTGTCTTCTGTGTCACGGGTCAAACGTCCATTGGTAAGCGTCTAAGTGGGTTGTTCATCGTGGGCGGCGTGCCACCACGCACTCGTGCGGACATCCGCCAGCGCACTGTCCAGATGCGCGCGCATTGCCGCCGCCGCACCCTCGGCATCGCCGCGTGTAACAGCCTCGAACACCCGACGGTGCTCCGCCTGTGAGCGCCCCAACCGCCCATCGACGGCATCGGACAAACTACGAAAACGACGGATGTGGTCGTCCAGGTTATTGAAGATGCCGATCAGACGTTGGTTGCCGGTATGCTCGATGAAAAAGCGATGAAACTGCGACCCCATGAAACTGCACCGCTGCGGGTCGCCTGCGTCGTAGGCGCGTTCTGCCTCATCGATGTACGCCTCGAGTATGCGGTGGTCGACGGGTTGCAGGCCTGCCACGACCCTTCGGACCGCCATCGCCTCAAGTTCCGCGCGAATTTGGAACGTATCTTCGATGTCTTTGGGGTCGATGTGGGTGACGAATGTGCCCTTATAGGGCACCCGCACGATGAACCCCTCCCACCCCAGTTCTTGCAGCGCCTCGCGGATAGGTGTACCGCTAATATCCAGTTGTTCGGCAAGGGTACGATGCGAAATCGCCTGGCCGGGACGAAACTGTAACGTAATGATGGCCTCTTTGATGCGATCGTATGCCATCTCGTTGAGGGACATCGGCCTTCGGATGGGGGCCAGGTCAGATTTTTTCATGGGCGCAGCAAATGTAATTTTTAAGCCAACTTTATCTGTTATAACAGATCGCAGAGCGCAGGTGCAAAAATTCGTGCTCAGGGCGATGCCCCGCCGACTGATGGCGATTGCCACAACTCACCAGCAAATCATCGCGAGACTTCAGTCGCTTTTGCTAGGCTCATGCTCATACATCGTGTGCCCATTCGCCAGTCGGCAGCCTGCACGAGTTATGTCGATCAAAGTTGAGTGAATATCGCCAAACACCCCAGGCCCCATACTGCCGAAAGAACATATGGGTCTATCGTCTCTGTTCCAAACCGAATTCTATGTTATCGTTAATTGTAAGACGCTAGAGGGAGACGGTCACGTGAGTAAAGACCCACGAGAACCCGAAAACGAACCGTTGTTGGGGGGGAACCGTTACTGGATAATCGGCATCGCCCTGGTCTTGTTGGTATTTATGTTCATGCTGGGCAACGCGGGCAACCGCCCACGCGGCAACGACATCGCACTCGATGCCCTGGCTAACCACATCGAAAACAACGATGTGAAATCGATATACATTCGCGGCGGCACGAATGTCTCTATCGAACTCCGCAATGGCCGCGTGGAAACGCTCTACAAAGAGCGCGAAACCGACCTCTACACCCAGCTAGGGATGCTGGGTATCACCAGCGAACAACTCCGCGACATTCACCTGTACGCCGAACCGGGCGACAACACCGCCGGGGTACTGTTCCAACTCATGATCGCCATCGTGCCGACGGTCCTCATCGTGTGGTTGCTATGGCGGATGATGCGCACCGTCCGTGGCGGGCAGGACCAGGCCATGAACTTCGGGCGCAGCCGCGCGCGTGTTTCGAAAGATGTCGAACGGCCTACGGTCGTGTTCAGCGATGTGGCCGGGGCCGAAGAGGCCAAGGAAGAACTCGCGGAAGTCGTCGAGTTCCTCAAACAGCCCGAGAAGTTCATCCGGCTCGGTGCGCGCATCCCGAAGGGTGTGCTGATGGTCGGCCCACCAGGGACCGGTAAAACGCTGATGGCGCGCGCCGTCGCCGGGGAGGCCGGGGTGCCGTTCTTCCAGATTTCCGGCTCGGAGTTCGTGGTGATGG
>CAYSVE010000213.1:0-8721 GCA_964434365.1 uncultured Anaerolineaceae bacterium
AAGCCATTGACATCGATGAACCGAGCGAGGAAGAACTTGCCGGCGAGCCAGCTTCGCGGCGCGGGGGCGTGCTCGCAGGGATCATCGGTGCACTGGTTGCGGTTGCAGCGGTTGTCATCGGTGTTGCGCTCATCAATCCGTTTGGGGGCGCGGGTGATGACCCCACACCAAGTCCGACGGCAATCGTAACTGAGGTAAGCCAGTTGCCGACCGATCCTCCACCGGTTGCAACGGACGAAGCGACCGAGGAAGTTGCCGTAACCGAGGTCGTCGGGGAAACAGACGAGCCAACCGAAGCGCCACCTACGGCAACGCCCACGGATGTCGAAACTGAGGACGCGACCGACGCGGTCACTGAAGAGGCTGCCGCCGCCGGTAGTACTGACGAGGTAACCGAAGAAAGCACTGACGAGGTGGGCACGACCGAGGAAGCGACCGACGAGGCAGAGGCAACCGAAGAAGTCACTGAAGAAGAAGCCGCCACCGACGAGGCCACCGAAGAAGCATTGGAAACGGATGAAGTCCCGGATGCGACTGAGGAAGCAGAGGTCACGGAAGAGGTTGCAGCGCTAAGCACCGAAGACGCCACTGAAGAAGTCGGTGCAACGGAAGAGATGACCGACGAGGCAGAGGCCACTGAGGAAGCGACCGACGAGGCAGAGGCCACCGAAGAAGTCACTGAAGAAGCCGCCGCCACCGACGAGGCAGAAGCAACCGACGAAGCGGACGGTGGAACCGACGCGGTCATGTCGGCCTTGAGCGAGTTTAACCTCGCGCGCGAAGAGATCGAGCGACGTACCACGGCACTCGGTGAAACCGATGTGATAGGTGTGTGTTCTGCGGGGCGTCGTGGCGATACGCTCGGCTCGGTAATGACAGCCCTCACAGGGGTTGTCGATAGCCTGCCACAAGACACCGAAGCCGTCGGCGTCGAGCTGGTCAATTGCGACACAGAGCAAGCACTGCGTACGATCGCAGTGCCAGTCGAAGACGCAGCCGACTTCGCGGCGGGCGAAATCGACGAGGCGGGTTTCCAGGGCGCGTGGCGCCCGGTGAGCTAGCTAAGCGTCGGTTGTCTGGGGTTCTGCCGGTAGCATAATCGTGAAGGTGGTACCGGCTCCCACCTTTGTTTGCACTTCGATGCGCCCGTTGTGGTTTTCGATAATGCCGTACGTCACGAATAACCCCAGGCCCGTTCCATCCTCTTTTGTCGAAACGAACGGGTCGAAGATGTTCTTCAGAATATCCTCTGGAATACCCGTACCGGTGTCGCGAAACTGAATCATGATGTAATCAGCCTCTTGCCAGGTGCGTACCAACAATTGCCCACCCGGCTGCATCGCGTGTTTCGCGTTGATCGTCAAGTTCATAAACACCTGCTCGATCTGGTCACGACTCCCGACGACATCGCCGATATCACCAAGCTCCAGGCTAATCCTGACACCTTCTTGTTCAAAGGCCTTCTGGTTGAGGCGCATAATCCCCTGGATGATGTGATTGATATCTAGCAGCGCATACTTCCCGTCCTTGTTGCCACGGGTGAACTCGAGGAGTTGCTGCACAATACGGCCAATTCGCTCGACGCTATGTTGCGTCATCTCGATGAGTTCCACATCGACGGCTTCCCCGGCGCGTAAGTCCTCGACGATGTAGTCCAGGTTCAGGCGGATGGGTTGCAGTGGATTGTTGATCTCGTGGGCGATACTTGCAGCCAGGTTACCGATCGACGCGAGCTTTTCCGAGCGGAAGAGCATTTCCTGGGTCGACCGCAGTTCTTCGGTACGGGCGGCGACCATATCTTCGAGGTGTAGGGCGTAATTCGCCTGGATTTCGTAGAGTTCGGCGTTGTGCAAAGCCAGCGCTACCTGACGACTGATACCGCGATATAGGCGGCGGTGATTAATGTCGTAAGCGATTTCTTCCGATGCAACGATGAGCAACCCTAGCAGGTTATCGGCCTGTTGCAGTGCGACGATCATGCCATGAGGAAACGGACCACTTACGATAATGTCACTCGGCCAAACGAGTTCACTAGGGGCGGTCAGTGCAGCGTCGATAACTTCCGCACTCAAATCGAACCCCGACGCAGCAATCGCCTGCGACTTGGCCTGTGTGTGCGACATCGCGATGTGCCCCTGTTCGTCGAACTGGTAAATCGTCACCAGGTCGACCGGCAACAGGTCCATCGCGAGGTAAGGCACAAGTTGAAACAGGTCTTCGATTTCGAGATGGTGATTGAGTTCTTCACCCACGCGCAAAAGCGCTTCGAGTTCCTGTGTGCGCTGTTGCAAAGCCTCTTCCAGTTGGCGAGAGCGCATTTTCGCCCGTGCCCGTGCCAGTAGTTCCTGTGGCTCGAATGGCTTCGGTAGGTAGTCATCCGCGCCGATGTTCAACCCACGGGCGACATCCGCCGGTTCGCGATTGCGTGCCGATACGATGATGATCGGGATACCAGAGGTGACTGTGTTGTCGCGTAGCTTCTCCAAAACATCGAAACCGTTCATGCCTGGCATTTGGATGTCCAGCAGGATCAGGTCCGGCTCCAGCTTGCGCGCCATTTCCAGCGCTTCGAGGCCGTCGTAGGCACACTCGACGGCATACCCTTCACGCTCGAAAATGTGGCGTAACATCGCTGCGGCGTGAACTTCATCGTCTGCGACCAACACCATCGGAGGATTGTGCGTGATACCCATAATCAGTCTCTGGTCCTTTGGTTATGGCAAGCGGCATCTTGGGCTTTGTAGGTTGCGATGCTACAATTTCACCATTACACGGGCGTTTGCGCAAGTGAGGCACCTTGGAAAGTAGTCAGATTCGATCCTACAATTTAAGACAATCGATCATCACGGGGGCGTCTATCGGCGTAAGCTTGGCCCTCGCATTTGCAGCCGGGTTCATCCTGCGCGACCTGACCAGCCCGACGCCAATCGTGATGGCGGCCATCGGCACCGATGCCGAGCAAAACGGCTATCGCTTGCTGGATGAAGTGCAAAACCTACTCGACGACCACTACCTGCGGGAACAACCCGCCTACGAGGAACGCCAGTATGCGGCGATCCGCGGGGTGTTGGGCACCCTCGAAGACCGTTACACATTTTTGATCGACCCGCCGGTCGCACAAAGTGAATCGGATGTATTGGCGGGGACGTATGGGGGAGTCGGCGTGCAAATCCAGCGCGCCGAAAACGGCGACCTCGTGTTGTTCCCATTCGAGGAAAGCCCCGCTTTGGAGGTCGGTATTCTCGAAGGCGACGTCCTGATTGCAATCAATAATGAGCCGGTCACGTTCGAAGAGCAGCAGGATGCGATCGACCAGCGCCTGCGTGGCGAAGTGAAGGACGACAATGGGGTCGAAATGACGGTGCGACGTGACGAGGAAGAAATCGACTTCTTTGTGCCGTTCGGCGTCATCAACGTGCCATCGGTGGTTTGGCGCACGCTTACGCAGGACGAAACGATCGGCTACGTGCAGGTGATTCGTTTCACCAACCGCACACCATCGGAGCTTGAGACGGCGTTGGTCGAACTGGCGGAACAAAACATACAGGCGCTGGTGCTAGACCTGCGAAACAACAGCGGTGGGCTGTTGCAGGAGTCGGTTGCGGTTGCCGACCAGTTTTTGAGCGGTGGCGTACTGGTGTACGAAAGTAACACCGATGAAGGGGAACGCATCTTCGAGGCAGAGGATGAATCGGTAGCACCCGATGTGCCGCTCGCGGTATTGGTAAACGGGGGTACGGCCAGTGCCGCCGAACTTGTGGCCGGGGCGATACAGGATCGCGAGCGTGGGATACTGATCGGCCAGACGACGTTTGGCAAGGGTACCGTGCAGCAAATCTTTCGCTTGTCGGATAACTCGTCGCTGCATGTAACCTCCGCCGAGTGGTTTACCCCTAACCGAAATGAACTCGATGGTGTTGGCATCACGCCTACCATCACGATGATTCCCGATGAAAACGGGCGTGATGTGGAATTGGGCGAGGCCATACGCTATCTGCAAGGAGAAACTCAGTGAGTAGCCAGAGCGGCATTAAAATCATCACCAAGAACCGCAAGGCGCGCCACAACTACGACATCGGCGACACCTACGAAGCCGGTTTGGTGTTGATGGGTTCTGAAATCAAGTCGATTCGTGCGAATCGTGTCAACATCGGCGAGGGCTTCGTCGAGGACCGTGGCGGTGAATTGTGGCTTATGGGGGTGCACATCAACACATACGAGCAGGCTGGCGCTTTCGGTCACACGGACCCCACGCGCCCGCGCAAACTTCTGCTACACAAGAAGGAAATCGCGGAGATCATGGATTGGATACGGGACAAGGGCAACACCGCCGTGCCAACCATGCTCTACCTCAAACGTGGGCGCGCGAAGATCGAAGTAGGTATGGCACGAGGCAAGAAGCTCTACGACAAGCGCCAGGCGATAGCCAAGCGCGATGCGGACAAACAAATGCGACGCGTGCTCAAAGGACAGTATGAATGACGGCGTGGCCGTCCAGCATTCGAGCGATTAACGACCTCCCGCAGCCGGAAAAGGTTGCGATCTATCGTACACTGCTGCCAGATTGGCTGGTCACAGATTATGGCCTGGACCCTGCGACGCTGACCGTCAACGGGGAGCAAGTCGTACACTTTCGTTTTCCGCCAGGGAGCCGCGCCATCGAAATTTCGGTGAAGCGCCACCCGGCAGACGGCGACCCCCTCCTTTACTTCAACGCCGCCGATACGCTAACTAACCAGATACTCGTGCTCCTCGTCGTCATCAACGACCCCGACGCACCCCGTTTTAACATCGACGTCGATGCGGCGGGCAATAGCACCCATATGGGCAGCGTATCGCGGAATATACCAGCAGAACGCGCGGCGATGGAAGCCGGGCTGGCACCAGGGCAAATTCGGCAGGGTTTGCGCGTATTTCGGGGTCTGGTGCCGGTGTTCGAAACCTTTGTGGCGAACATCGGCCACGATTTGTTTCTCATCGAACCATTTGCGTATCACAACGCTATCGTGTTCGAGCGGTACGGCTTTAACTATGTGCAAGGCCGCAAGGCGATGCACGACATCCATACCGGGTTTCAACCGGGTGGCGAGTTGCACGCGCGGCTCGATGGCAGTACGCCGTTTCGTCGGCCCGACGCGTGGCGCACCATTCGTGGGCGGTCCTGGGCGATACAAGACGGCATTTTAGGCCATTCGTTTACGGGCTTTCAAATGTACAAGCGCATCGGCCATCACGCAGAGGTGAACACCTTCCCCGATGCCGAGTGGTAATCGCAGATGACGGAGCACCCACAGCCGTATATTAGCCTGGATGACGTGCGTACAGCGCTCGATTCGCTCATCGCCACGCAGCAGAGCAAGTCCTTCGCGCCGTTGTTGGAACTTTCGCTCATCGACGAATACTTGCTTCAGCACGATCTACCGGCTAGCGATAGCCAGCGCACCTTCGTACTACACCGCATTCTGGCGGAACTCATCGAAACGAACCTCGTAGCCGTTCGTGCGACTTACGAGTTACCCCATCGTAACGAGCAGGAAACTCGTCAGCGTGCGCTTCGGCGGTTGTCTGCGGAGGTGGATGCCGATAAACGCGAATTACTTCACTGGAGCCTGCTTTACTACCGCTACCTGCGCGATGACCTACAAATCACGAACGATGAATTTGCCGCACACCTGCATATCGTCAAGCGTACGGTAATTCGGAGCTTCGTGCGCGCTGCCGAGCGCATCCGCGACTCGCTCATCGAACTTGAATGGCATGCGCGGCATACCCAGCGCACGCGTCGCTTACTCAGCCGCATACCCGCATCGACGCACGGAACACTGTTTGGGCGTGAGGCTATCCACGAGCACTTCGTAGCACACATCTCGAATCAGTTGGGTCTCGTAACCGTAACCGGTGAGGCAGGCGTCGGCAAGACAGCACTTGTCGCGTCGATCACCGAGCACCTTGTGGCAGAAGGGCACTGGCAGCAACTCGTCTGGGTAGATGCCGTGACCAGTGCCGAAGCGTTCAAAAACGTGGTGACGACACAGTCGCTTCCAGAGGTGCGCCGGGTAGACTGGGCGCAGTACACGCTGGTAAACCCAACACTTATCGTGTTGGATAACGCATCGGCGTTATCCAACGCCGACCTGATAGCTTGTGTCGAATGGGTGAGTCGGGCGCAGTTGATTGTTATGGGGCGCAAGTTGCCTGCTACGCTGATTCAGCGCGCAGCATTGCATCTGGATTTGCCCACACTGGGTGAACCGGCCAGTACCGAATTTGCCCGGCATCTCACCGAGGTCGATGCGCGAGTCGATGTCGACATAGGCGATGTGGTACGCAACAGTGGCGGCAATCCTCGCCGGTTGATGCTCGGCGTGCGCGGCCTCGGTGAACCCCACGCGCTCGTTCAAAACGCTCTCGGGGCACTGGATACACGTGCCCTTCATGCGTGGTACATGGTGCTTCTCACACAGGCCGACCCAGACGCGGCCACGCTACTATTGGCACCCTATAAATCCGAAGTTGTGACGCTTGCAGAGCAACATCTTATAACCGAGAGCGTGGGAAGCTATACAATCGACGCACCCCTACAGCCTATTTTGTGGGCGACGATGGAACAATATGCCGACGCGGTAGCGCTGGTTTCGGAAATCGATGTGGCGCTATCGCTCGACCCGCAGAAGATGTTCCTCGTAACGGCGTATTTGCTAACCAAACACAAGGGAATGGTCGGGGCCTCGTTTCGATTGCAATGGATGCGCCAGCTTTCGGAAACCGGGCAACAGTATGAGCATTGTGCTAGGTTCGTCGAGGTGCTTGACGCAAATCTCGCCGATTTTGCTGCAAGCGACGCCCTCGATTTGCGACTGACACGCGGTGTATGCCTCCGCCGCTGCGGGCAGTGGCACGCAGCTACCAGGGCCTTCGAGCAGATTCTACACATAGCCGGTACGCACGGCTATTTCGAGCAACAGGCCGAAGCGATGCTCGAACTTGCTGTGGTGTTACGCTATCGAGGGAACTACGAGGGCGCGCTGAAGCTGCTGGAACGTGCATCTGAACGTATACCAGCCTCACTGGCCTACCTCTTGCATCTCGAATGGGCGCAAATTCTGGTCGATTCTGGTGATGTGCGGGCCGTGCACAACCACCTCGATGCCTTGCGCCACACCTCGGTTCGTGGCGAGCTGCTGCGTGCCGAGGTTGCCTTGCTACAAAGAGATTACACCCATGCAGAGCAACAGGCACGTGCGATTCTTGGCTGGCTACCGCCGAAAAGTGCAGCGGTTGGGCTCGTGTTTACTCTGCTGAGCCGGTGCCGCGCTGCCATGGGCGACTTCGTGACGGCGTGTACGTACGCAACGCGTGCTGTCACGATCTTCGAACGGCTGGATGACCCCTTTGCGCTTGCACGGGCGCGTTCGGTATTGGGGGCGCTGCTCATCGAGGCGCAACAGCACGAGGATGCCGAAGCCCTCCTTAACCTTGCTGCCGAAACCCAGCGTGTTATCGGCGACGCCGCCGGACTTTACTCTACACAGCACAATCTCAGGCTGTTGCAGCGGACTCACGATTGAAGTTTGACACACGCTTGATAAAATCCGTGGCGGCTTGTTGCAAACAAAGGGCATACAATGGCAGAGCGGAAGCGCGTCTTTTCCGGTATTCAACCATCGGGCAATCTGACAATCGGCAATTATCTTGGAGCACTGAAGCAGTGGGTCTCAGAGCAAGATACGTTCGAGTGCTTTTTCTGTGTTGTCGACCTGCACGCGCTCACGATTCCGCAAGACCCTGAGGCCCTGCGAAACAAAACGCGCGAAGTCGCGGCGCTTTACATCGCCAGTGGCATCGACCCCGAAAAATGCACTATCTTTGTGCAATCGCATGTTGCGGCCCACAGCGAACTTGCGTGGATTCTCACGTGTATGTCGCCGTTGGGTTGGCTGCAACGGATGACTCAGTTCAAGGATAAATCAGCAAAATCCGACCAGGAGTCGATTGGCACAGGGTTACTGAGCTACCCAGTGTTGATGGCTGCGGACATCTTGCTGTATCAGACGCATGCGGTGCCTGTGGGGGACGATCAGAAGCAGCATCTTGAATTCACGCGCGATCTTGCTCAGCGCTTCAACCACAAATACGGTGATACCTTCACCGTCCCTGAAGTCATGATCCCGAAGGCGGGTGCACGTGTGATGGGCCTCGATACACCCGAGTCGAAGATGAGCAAGAGCGAGGCCGCCGATGGCCATGCCGTTTACCTGCTAGACCCGCCGAGCAAGGTAAAAAAGAAGGTCATGCGTGCAGTGACCGACTCGCACAATGAAATCGCATTCAGCGTTGAGCCAGAGCGTGCCGGGGTGAACAACTTGCTCGCCATTTACCAGGCAATGACCGAGAAAATGCCGGATGATGTCCTTGCGGACTTCGCCGATGCACGAGGATACGGCGACCTAAAGAAGGGCGTGGTCGAGCAGTTAAACGCAATGCTGGAACCGTTGCAAGCTCGATACAACGAGATTATGTCCGATGCGGGGGAGTTGGATCGACTTTTGGCGCGGGGGGCAGAGCGTGCCGAGGCGGTCGCAAATGCGACGCTGGCGGATGTGCAGGCGAAAATGGGCCTGCAAACGCGGAATTGATATTGACCCACCTCGGTGCTCATGATATGCTCCTATCCGTCATGGTCGACTAGCCCCATTCGTCTAGTGGCCTAGGACGCGGCCC